>JAAZNO010000709.1 GCA_012798275.1 Chloroflexota bacterium | reverse complement strand
TGCTGGTCGTCATCAGCCACCTGGGCAACGAGGATGGCGGGTACGGCTACGGCATCCAGGTATACGGTGATAAGACCCTGGCACGAAATCTGATCAACGCGGGCAAACCCGTGGATCTGATTATCGGCGGGCACAGCCACACCAACCTGACCGCACCGCAGATCATCGAAGTGACCGGTAAGCCCGGCAAGACCTACGTGACGCAAGCCCATTATGCGGGGCGCCGCGTGGGCCGCGCCGACATCACGTACAACCGAACCGATGATACGGTCGCCATCAGCTGGCAATCGCTAGCCGTATCCACGACTGGCGAGCAAGACGCGGCGACGCTGGCGCGCCTGAACACCTGGGCGCAAGACCCGGACTACCTGGCGCTCATCAACACCGTGATCGGCTACACCAAGATCAGCCTGATTCGCCGGAGCACCATGGATAACACCATGGGCGCCTTCGTCAACGACGCGATCTACAATGAGCTGAACAACGACACTGAGCCGCTCAATGACGTGGACATGGTCTTCAACAACTCCGGTGGTCTGCGGGCGGACATCATCGCTACCGGCGCGCCGACGACGCCCTACACCCTCACCTATGGAGCGTTGTTCGGCGTGCTACCTTTCGGCAACCAGACCATCGTCGGTGACATGACCGGCGCCCAGATCATGGAGCTGCTCAACCAGAGCGCCACGCTCTTCAAGGGCACGCTGCAGGTCGCAGGCATCCGCTTCAAGTACTACAGCTACGGCGCTCCTGACACCTTCGATGCCTACCACAGCAGCTGGTGGGCGTGGGGCGCGTACGATGTTGAGGTCAAGAACGGCGATGTCTGGGAACCGCTGGAAATGGACCGGGTCTACCGCGTCGGCACCAACGAGTTCCTGGCCCCCGCCGGACAGGACGGCTTCGCCCCCTTCAAGTACATGACCAACATCTCCTACTGGGGCGATATGCTCAACCAGGTGATCAGCTGGACGCACGCGAACTACGGCACTCCCGCGACGGCCTACAACGGCCCCTTGGGTGACGGCACGTTGCTGGATGGCCGCATCATCCGCGAGGGCAATGACCATAGCGGGCCCATCATCCCGGTAACCATCCTCCACCACAACGACTCCCACGGCCGGCTGCTGCCTTCCGGCACGTACCCCGGCTATACCAACCTGGCGACGTTGATCCGGCAGGAGTGGCAGAACAACCCTGAGCGCACGATCCTGCTCCATGCCGGGGATACCATCCAGGGCGACGCGATGGCGGCGTTCTACAAGGCCGCGTTCACGGGCAAGGGCGCCGATGGTACCACACTCCCCATCACCCTCACCACCAACCCCATCATCGCCGCGATGAACGCCATGACCTACACGGCGATGACGTTGGGCAACCATGAGTACAACTTCGGCCACTATATCTTCACCGGCACGCTCGGGCAGGCTAACTTCCCGCTGCTCCAGGCCAACGTCTACGATGACGGGCGCTACGGGCTGGCGGAAGTGGACGTCCGCCCTGACATCACGGTCACCGTGGGGCCGGAGGAGATCAGCGTCGCGATCCTGGGCATCGGCAACCACCGGATCCCGCAGTATGAGCTGCCCAGCAATATTCCGGGGCTGACCTTCACCAACCCGATCACCGAAACGCAGAACCGCGCCCCGGCGCTCAAGGCGGCCAACGATGCGGTCGTCGCGTTGACGCACATCGGCTTCACCGAAGACCCCAAGAGCGTGGAAGTGGATGAGAATGTGGACACCAACCTGGCGGCCCAGACGACGGGCGTGGATGTGATCATCGGCGGCCACAGCCATACCGACCCGACCAAGGGCTACGGCAATTACAAGTTCCTCCCCACGATCGTAGGATCGCCGGATAACGTGCCGGTGCTCATCAACCAGGCCTATCGTTACAACACCTACCTCGGCGAGGTCGTGCTCGGGATGCGGGCGAAGGAAGGTGGCGGCTATGAGGTCGCGGCGCGCGCGGGCAAGGCCGTACCGGTCACCACCAGCATTCCGGAGGACCCGGTGGTCAAGGCCATCATCACGCCGTATGATGCCTTCCTGACCACCTACCGGATGCGGGTCCTGGGGCGGACCATTGTCCCGCTGGATGCGCTCGCCGCCTTCACAGAGGAGACCAACGCCGCTAACCTGCAGGCCGACGCCTCCGTGTGGAAGCTGGAGCAGGAGCTCCCGGTGGAC
>JAAZNO010000150.1 GCA_012798275.1 Chloroflexota bacterium | reverse complement strand
TGTCCACATTGATGAGGAGCCCTACAATCTGGCGACCTTTCACGCCAACGTCCTGGCCCGACGGTTGGGGGCGAAGACGCTGTGGTTTTCGTGGCAGAATCTGCTGCGCCATTACCCCTGGCCGTTTAGCGCCATCGAACGTTACAATCTGGAGCATGTAGATCACGCGCTGATGGGCAGTACGACGGCGGCGGAGGTCTGGCGCCAGAAGGGCTATCGCGGGGCGTTGACGGTGCTGCCGCAATTCGGTGTGGACCCGGAGATTTTTTGCCCCCCGTCGGCGCCGCGTCCGCTCGGCCCCGTGCATCTGGCGTATGTGGGTCGGCTGGTGCCGGAGAAGGGTGTGGACCTGTTCCTCGCGGCGTTGGAGGGGCTGCCGGGGGAGTGGCGCGCGACGATCCTGGGAAGCGGCCCGGAAGCGGGACGGCTGGCAGAACAGGCGCGGGCCGCCGGCCTGGGCGGGAAGGTGACATTCCGCGCGCCGCTGCCTTCGGTGGAGATGCCCGGCTTCTATCAGACGGTGGACGTGCTGGTGTTGCCCTCGCGCACCCGGCCGAACTGGATGGAGCAATTTGGGCGGGTACTCATCGAAGCGATGGCGTGCGGCGTTGCCGTGGTAGGGGCCGCTTCGGGGGAGATTCCCGCCGTGATGGGCGATGCGGGATGGGTATTCCCGGAGGCGGACGTGGAAATTTTGCGTGAACATCTCGCGCGCCTGGTGCGCGATCGCGAGCTGCGAGAGGCCCTGGCGCAGGCTGGCCGGGCGCGGGTGCTGGCGCAGTTCACTCAAAAACACATCGCGCTCGAGACGGCGCGGGTGTATGAGGGCTTGTTGACATGAAGCTGCAACTGTGGTGGAACCGGCGACTGGCGCGATGGTACCATTTGCGCGGGGAGGCGTATCGCCATCTGGGAAATACGCGCGGCGATGTGTGGGAGCATTGGGCTGCTGTGGAGGATTTCACGCGGGCGGTGGCGCTCGACCCGACGCTGGGTCAGGCGTACCTGGATCGGGGAATCCTGTACTGGCGTGAGTTGCATGAGCCGCAGAAGGCCGTGGCAGACCTCACGGCAGCGCTGAGCGTGGACCCCCGGCTGTACGAGGCCCTGTTCAACCGTGGGGTGGCCTATCAACAGCTGGGTGACATTGCTGCGGCGCTGACTGATTTCCGCGCCTACCTGAGCGTGGGGGCGCATCCGTACTGGCGAGAATACGCCGAGCGGATGATCGCGGAATTGACGGTCGAGCCGGATAAGGAGGAGCCATGACCTCACGGCGGTGGCTGACGTGGTGGCTGGTGGCGATGTTGCTGGCGGGTTGCGCGGGCATACCGGCGACGCCCTCGCCGACCGTGCGGATCACGCCGGTGTTCCCGGAGGTGCAGCTCCCTGGCGCGCCGGCGCAGCTCTGCCGCGACGCCCTGCAACTGCGCCTGGAGCCCTTGCTCAAAGGATCCTGGCCTGCGGGCGAGAGCGCGACCTGGACGTTGCTGGGGGCGGATGCAGAAACGCCCCTGGCGGAGGGGGAATGGACGCCGCTGCAGCGCGATCTGCTCATCGCTTTTCCTCACGGGGTGCCGCTGGCGGCGGGCAAGTATCGCGTCGTCTTGCGCGCTGAGACGCAGACGCTCTTCACGCACACTTTTGAGATCCTTGCCGCTACGCCCGAAGTGCAGGCGATGCGCCTGCTGCTCACCCCCGATGGCCCAGAGGTGGAGCGTCTCCCCGAGGGCACGCGGGTTTTCTACGTTCAATTCCGGTATGCGGGCGTCTGTCCGGGCGCGCCGCTGTGGTTTGCGGTGAGCGCTGGCGCGGACGTCGTCTGCACGCAGGCGCTCACGTTGCTGGAAATGGAGGGCGAACAGAGCGTCGCGTGTTACCGCGAGGAGGGGATGCCCTTTGCGGCAGGCATTTATCGCGCTGCCCTGACGTTGACGGCGCCGGAAAGCCGGCAGTTGGAATTCGAGGTGGGCGCGGCTCCGACGCCACCGCCGCCGCCCAAGCCGGCCATCCGGTGCGACGCGCCGTTTGTTGCCGGCGCCCTCGCCCCGCAGGGGCAGCCGGTGTTGACGGCCGATCGCTTTCAGTGGTACACGCAGGCAGTCTATGTCGGCGCGACGTGTCAGGAGCTGTCGGCGGCGACGCCCTGGTCGGCGCGGTGGTACCGTGAGGGGACGTTGCTGCGCGAGTTCGAGGGTGTGTGGGATGGCGGGCCGGAAGGCGTCATCTGGGACAGTCTGAGCGGCAATGCGGCGGCGCCGTTCTTGCGTCCCGGGGCGTACACGGTGACGCTGGTCGTCTCCGCGACGGCGCCGCTGACGATGACTTTCCGGGTGATCCCTTATCCGCCTCCGACCCCAACTCCCTGAGGGTTGACAATTCGCGCGGATAGCGTTAGGATAAAATCAAGCGTCAGGTTAGAGGATGTTCAAGTGCCTGTTGAAAAGGAGCAGCGATGAAGAACGTGATTACTATTTCCAGACAGTTGGGGAGCCAGGGGAGCTACATCGCCGCTGCCATTGCTCAGAAACTCAATTTGCGCTATCTCGATCGAGAGATCCTGCACCGGGCTGCGGAAATGGCGGGGTATCCCGATGCTGAAATGGTAGAACAGTTGGAAGATCATGAGCGTATGCCGGGGGTGTTGCGGCGCATGTTGGCGACATTGGAGACCCTCCCGCCGGTGCCGGCCGTCCCGAGCGCCACCCTGCGTGAGGGCTATGTCTATGATGAGGTTGTGGCGATGATGATGCAGCGCGAGAATATGGATCGCGAACAAGCGCTGCTGCAGCTGGCAGCGCAACAGCAACGCGCTGAACTGGCGAGCAGCTACGCTGACCTGGTGCGACAGGTGATCCTCGAGTGCGCGCAGGCGGGGAATGTGATCATCGTGGGTCGGGGCGGACAGGCAATCCTACGGGACATGAGCGGCGTATTGCGTGTCAAGATTGTGGGCTCGGAGGAAATCCGCGCCCGCCGGCTGATGCAGCGCCTGGGGATTGATGCGAAAGAGGCGGAACGCCAGATTCGCCGGAGTGATCGAGAACGCGCGCGCTATCTGAAGCATTTCCATGGGCTGGATTGGGAAGATCCGCGGCTTTACGATCTGGTGCTGAACACGGATCGGCTCACGGTAGACGCCGCGGTGCAGCTGATCATCGAGGCGGCGCAGTATATGGCCCAGCCGTTGCCGTAAGTTGAGAGGAGAACTGGAGAACTTGATGAATGTTGAGGTAACAGGAAGCGCTTTGCCCCGTACCATTAACGAGGCAAGTGAATTATATCGCACGCGAATCTGCATTGGACATACGAAGACTTGCGATTGTTCCCCCAATCACTTGAACTGTATGACGGCTAAAGAGTGGATCAAGAGCCAATTGGGCGTTTGGCAGTTCAATTATGAAGGGCGTGATATTCGAGACAAAAGCTTGCATCCGGCCACTTTTCCCCTGTCATTGGCAAAAAAGGTCATT
>JAAZNO010000708.1 GCA_012798275.1 Chloroflexota bacterium | reverse complement strand
GGCGCGCTGAAGTCCCGACCCTCATCGTCTTCGAGGGCTGGGACGCGGCGGGCAAGGGCTCCTCCGTGCAATTGCTGACGCGCCATCTCGACCCGCGAGGATTCACCCTCTACGCCATCCAGGCGGCCCGGCCCCATGAGCAACAAGTCCCCTGGCTCTGGCGCTTCTGGCAGCGGATTCCCGCCTACGGCGAGATCGCCATCTTCGACCGCAGCTGGTATGGACGGGTGCTCGTGGAGCGCGTGGAGGGCTTCACCCCCGAGGAACGCTGGCGCCGCGCCTATCGGGACATCGTCAACTTCGAGCGGACGCTGGCGGACGACGGCGCCGTCATCGCGAAATTCTTCCTGCACATCAGCAAAGCGGAACAGGCGCGGCGCTTTCGCCGCCTCGAGGCCGACCCCCGCACCAGCTGGCACGTCCAGCCTGAGGATTGGGAACATCACGCGCGCTACGACGACTACGTCATTGCCATCGAGGAAATGCTTGAGCGCACCGACACGGAATGGGGGCCGTGGACGCTGGTCGAAGCGACCGACCGGCGTTGGACGCGCTATCGCATTCTGACAACCCTCATCGCGCGGCTGGAGGCGGCGCTGCAAAGCCGCGGCCTGCCCCTGCCGGAGAGGCCCGCACGTGCCGACGAATCCGCCAACACTTCTCCCTCTATCCCGCCGCCAACGGCGGAAGGGGAAGCTGCGGCGCCGGAGGTGGACGATGCTCCCTGAAGTAGATCTCACGCAGAAGCTCGCCCCCGAAATCTACGTCGAAGCGCTGCCGCGCCTGCAGCTCCAGCTGCGCGCGCTCACCCGCGAGCTGTACGATCAGCGGCGCAGCCTCATCATCGTGATCGAAGGCTGGGAAGCATCCGACAAAGGCGGCATCATTCAACGCCTCACTGCGGAGCTCGACCCGCGCGGCTACGAGGTGTTTCGGATCCTGCCCGCGACGGGGGAAGAACGCCGACGGCACTATCTCTGGCGCTTCTGGCAGCTGCTACGCCCCGCCGACGAGAAGCAAGTGCTCGTTTTCGACCGCAGCTGGTACGGGCGCGTGCTCGGCGAGCGGGTCGAGGAGCTGTGCCCCGAAGAAGCGTGGAAACGCGCTTACCGCGAGATCAACGAATTCGAGGAGCAGCTGCTGGATTTTGGCATTCTGATCGCCAAGTTCTTCATTCACATGAGCCGGGAGGAACAGCTGCAGCGGCTGGAGCGACGACGCGATCAGCCGGATGCGTTATGGCGGCTCACGGCGGAAGATTGGGCCGAAAACGCTGCCTGGGACGCCTGGGCAGAAGCGATCCAGGACATGTTGCTGCGCACCAGCACGGCCCTGGCGCCGTGGACCGTCGTCCCCGGCAACGACCGCCGCTTCGCACGGGTGAAGGTGTTGGAGGAATTGACGCGCCAGTTGAGCCGGGAGCTGGCCTATGCGCTCGTGGCCGAAAAACCGCCCGCCATCACGGAAAACACGACGGCGTTGGGCAGCGTCAAGAAGAAGAAAAAGGGGAAAAAAGGCAAGAAAGCCCCAAAGGGCAAAAACCAGAAGGCCTGACCCCTGGTGTTCTTTACGGCAACGTCACTTCATCCAGATTGCGACCCTGCAACACCATCTGCGCGAAGATCTCCGGCAGTCCCTGCTGGCGGATCGCGCGCGCGGCCCGCTCGACGTCATAGGCAACGCGGTAATGCCGCACCTCGAAGAGATCCCGTTTGAGCTTGAGGATCGCGTAAGAAGCTCGAGGGTCGCCGTCATCGGGACGCCCTACGCTGCCGGGATTGATGAACCACACGCCCTTCGCCCGGCGCACAAAGGGGCGGTGCGAGTGCGCGCAGAGGACAAGGTCGTCCTTCACCAGCGCGGCGAGCTCCCGCAACCGGGCCTTGGGCGTCTCTGCGTCCAACCCTTCCTCGATGGAGGCCGGGCTGCCGTGCACCAACAGGACGTGCTGTCCCTTGACGCGCAGGCGCGCCTGTTGGGAGAGAGCGCGCAGATAGGCCCGACTCTCAGGCGAGAGCTGCTCATACGCCCAACGGAACGCCAGGAATCGGTCGGGATCCTTCACCCCCTCCCAATTGCCCACCTGCTGCTCGAAATCCAGCACCTTGAGGTCGTAGTTGCCCAGGATGCTGAGCGCTTCCGCTTCACGCAGGGTACGCACGGCCTCTTCAGGGAAAGCGCCGAAGCCGACCACGTCTCCCAAATTCCACAGGGCATGGACCTGGTGATGCGCGGCGTGCGCCATGACGGCCCGCAGGGCGGGCAGATTTGCATGCACATCGGCAATGACCGCGATCCGCACGGCCAGATTCCCCCCCGGTCAATCGGGGCTGCTCAACAGCCCGCGATGCTCCAGCAGCCACTGCTGGGAGTTGATCTCCGGCTCGCCCTCTGCCGGCACGAGCCGCACGTAAGAGCCATCCGCTTGCAGCTGCCGGGCCTGCACGTTATCGCGCAGGTGGATGAAGAGCACGTGATCCCGCAAGCGCGCGCGCAGGACCGGATCCTCGATGGGGAACAGCGTCTCCACGCGCCGATCGAGATTGCGCGGCATGAGGTCGGCGCTGCCGAGGAACAGCTCCTCGTCGCCGCCATTGCGAAAGTAATAGATCCGCGCATGTTCCAGGAAGCGGCCCACCACCGAGGTCACGGTGATGTTCTCACTCACGCCGGGGACGTTGGGCCGCAGGCAGCAGATGCCGCGCACCTGCAAATCCACCTTGACCCCCGCCTGTGAGGCGCGATAGAGCGCCTGGATGCAGGCTTGATCCACCAGGGCGTTCATTTTGAAGGCCAGGTAGCCGTCACCATGCTCAGCGTGCCGGGCGATTTCACGCTCGATGCGCGCGATGAGCTCCTCACGCAGCCGGCGGGGAGCGACCAACAGCTTGCGATACGTGGTCTGGCGGGAATACCCCGTCAGCGCGTTGAAGAATTCGGTCGCGTCCGCGCCGAAATCGGGGTTGGTGGTGAAGAAGCCTAAATCGGCGTAAATACGCGACGTCACAGCGTTGTAGTTGCCGGTCGCCAGATGCACATAGCGTTGAATGGCGTTCCCCTCGCGGCGGACGACGAGGCAGACCTTCGCATGAGTCTTGAAGCCCACCAGGCCATAGACGACATGGGCGCCCGCCTCCTCGAGCTCTTCGGCCCAGTCAATGTTGTTTTCCTCATCGCCACGCGCTTTGATCTCAACCAGGACCGCCACCTGCTTGCCGTTACGACACGCCGTCAGCAAGGCGTCCACCACCGGCGAGTTGTTGCCGGTGCGATACAGCGTCTGCTTGATCGCCAACACCTCGGGATCCACCGCTGCCTGCCGCAGAAAATCCACCACCGGGCTGAAGCTGTCATACGGATGATAGAGCAGGAATTCCTGCTTGCGGAGCGCCTCGAAGATGTCGTTGGGCGGGCTGAGCTGCGGAGGGATCCAGGGTGCAAAGGGCGCGTCCTTCAGCTCCGGGCGCTCAATACGGGTGAGGCTCATCAAGTCCTTCAGTCCCAACGGCCCATCAACGAGATCCACCTGGAAGGGTTGCACGTCGAGATTCGCCGCCAGCCAATCGCGGATCCTGGCGGGCATGGTCTCACCAATCTCCAGGCGCACGACCGAGCCGAAGCGCCGCTGAGCCACGCTCTGGGTGATCGCCGCCAGCAAGTCCCCGGCCTGATCTTCCTCCACTTCAATATCGGCGTCGCGCGTCACGCGGAAGGGATACGCCGCCACGACTTCCATCTCCGGGAACAGCAGGTCCAGGTTCGCCGCCACG
>JAAZNO010000707.1 GCA_012798275.1 Chloroflexota bacterium | reverse complement strand
GAAGAGAAATAGAAGGGACATAGCCAGCGCCAGGAGACAGAGTTGGACGACATCAAAATTATCGCCACTAACCGCAAGGCCTATCACGATTACTTCATCGAGGAGCAGCACGAGGCGGGGATTGCCCTCACCGGCACGGAAATCAAGTCCGTGCGAGCGGGGCAGGTGAGTCTGCGCGAGGGGTATGTCATGGCGCGGGATGGGGAACTGTGGCTGATGGGTGTGCATATCGCGCCCTATGAGCAAGCGAGCGCGCGTCAAGCCGTGGACCCCGTGCGCCCTCGAAAACTGCTGCTGCATCGTCGGGAAATCAACAAGCTCCTCGGTGGGGTGCAGGAAAAGGGGTATACCATCGTTCCATTGCGGATGTACCTGCGGAACCGGCGCGCCAAAGTGGAAATCGCGCTGGTGAAGGGTAAGAAACAATACGACAAGCGCGCCACGATTGCCAAGCGCGACGCCGAACGGCGCATTGAACGGGAGAGCAAAGAAGACCGCTGACGCGCAAAGGCCAGGTTGACAGCATTTTTGCCTGCGTTATAATGTGGTTTTGGATTTAAACACAGGAGTGAATGAATGCCGGAAGAAAGTATTGTTCAACCAACTTCAATTTCAGAATTACGCCCTAAAATGCGGTTGACCGGGAAGGTGACGCGCACGGAACTCTACGGGGCCTTTGTGGACCTCGGCCTGGAACGTGAGGGCATGGTTCACATCTCGCGGCTGGCAAATCGTCGTGTCAGCAAAGTCACCGACAAGGTGCGGCCCGGTGACACGGTGACGGTTTGGGTGCTGGATGTGAATCCGGAAGCGGGGCGCATCGGCCTCACAATGGTCGAGCCGGCTGAGGTGGATTGGAATGATCTCGAAGAGGGGCAAATCCGCAAGGGCAAAGTCGTGCGGCTGGAGCATTACGGGGCCTTTGTGGACCTCGGCGCTGAAAAGCCGGGGCTGCTTCACATCCGCGACATGGGCCAGCAGTACGTGCGCCAGGCTTCCGATGTCGTGAAGGAAAATGAGGAAGTTGAAGTGCGCATTTTGCGCCTCGATCGCCACAAGCGGCAGATTGACCTGACGCTGGATTTGGGCGAGGCGTCGCCGGTGGAGGACGGGGAGGAGGAAGCTTTCCTGTCTCCCATGGAGCAGGCCTTCCGCAAGGCGCAGAGCACGCCGGCGGGAGCCAAGCCCTCCACCCCCCGCAAGAATCGGATGTCGCGCAAGCAAGACGATGAATACGAAGACATCTACCGCCACGCTTTGGGAAGCGACCGGTAGAGTCTGTCGGAAAGCAACGCCGTCAGGTTTCAGCACTGAAGCGTCGCGGACACGGGGCTTTATCAGCGTCCCTTTGTCCGGCGCGCTTTAGTCTTCGATAATGCCTGACAGCAGCCACGGGGTAGACCTCCACCCCGTGGCTGCTTTTTTTGGCCGGGCGGCGCGATGCATTTCGCATAGCCTTTTCAACCTCTGTGAAATATTGCTTGAAATCCATCTTTTCCTTTTTGAGGTTTCTGGCTACGCGAAACATCACGACGGAATCACAAACTTAAACCCGTGCCCGCGAAGCGTCACGATGTAGTTGTGTTCTGGATCCAGCTCCGCGAGACGCTCACGTAAGCGATACACCAGCGCATCCACGGCCTGATCCGTCACCCCGCCGGCAGCATCGGGCCACATCGCACGAACCACATCCTGCCGGCTGACAACGTCGCCCTGCGATTCCATCAACAGGACCAACAGCGCAAACTGTGACGGCGAGAGCGGCGGATCCAGCTCCCGGCGTCCAAGCGAGACACGGCGCGCTTCCTTATCCACGATTAGGCTCTCCGGCGCGGCCGGCAACAATCCTCCCAACGGCAACGTCGCATCGCCGGCCACAAATCCCATGCGCAGAGCGGTCGCCAGTACAATCTCGTCGCCATCACGCAAGCGATAGGGCTGTCCGTGCACCGGCTCGCCGTTGACCAGGGTGCCGTTCTTGCTGCCCAGGTCATGCAGCAAATAGCCCTCGCTGTCCCGTTCAATCCGCACGTGATAGCGCGACACCTGCCGCTCCAAAATCACGATGTCACAATCGGGCGCGCGTCCAATCGTGAGACGATCCCGATCCAGCGGCCAACGAGTGCCCGAAAGCGCGCCCTCATACACGATCAGCACAGGGATATTTTCTTCCATAAAATTTGCCGCTCCTTCGAAAATGGCCCCGAATGAACCCGAATTTCACGAATCAGAAATTGAAATTCCTGGTCCCCCAGGGCTGCTACGTCCCCAAACAGTGCGCTTCAGCATGGCGTCTCCTTCGAAAACAGAGAGCCGAATAGAGAGCCATGAGAAGAGAGTCGTCGCGGTTTTATCTCACCCCACACGACTCACATTCTCTCGCTTGCCAGGTATGCATCTGGCTCCCTGCTTGACACACCCCCGGAACAGACTATGATGCGAGCTATGACCCGGCTATTGGAACCCCAAGTTGTGCTCAATGAACGGTACCGCATCGTCGGCCCCATCGGGCAAGGCGGGATGGGAGCCGTCTACCGTGCTGAAGACCTGCTATTGCCGGGCCGCATTTGCGCCGTCAAAGAAATCGCGCCCGAAAATGGGCTGGCCGACGAGACGCTCACCCAAATCCAGGAGCAATTTCGCCAGGAAGCCAGTATCCTCGCCCGCCTCGATCATCCCAATCTGCCCAAAGTATCGGATTACTTCACCCAGGAAGGGCGCGAGTATCTGGTCATGGACTTCGTCCCCGGCTATGATCTGCGCGAACTGGTCGAGCAGGCCCGGGAACGGGATGAACATCTCGACGAACGGCAGGTGTTGCACTGGGCAGATCAGCTCTGCGATGCGCTGGCCTACCTGCACTCTCAGGACCCGCCCATCGTGCACCGCGACATCAAGCCTTCGAACATCAAACTCACGCCGTCGGGGCTGATCAAACTGGTGGACTTCGGCCTGGTGAAATTGCTCACGAGCGACGAAGCCCGCACGATCACGGTCGTCCAGGGTCGCGGGACCGCCGCCTTCACGCCGCTGGAGCAATACGGCAACGACGACGGGCACACGACCTCACAGAGCGACATCTATGCGCTGGGCGCTACGCTCTACAATCTCCTCACCGGACGGCCGCCGGCGACCGCCAGGGAACGTTTTCTCAACCCAGCGGCGCTGATCTCACCGCGCACTATCAATCCCCGCATCAACCCCGGCGTGGAATACGCGATCCTGCAGGCGCTGCAGTTACATCCCGACGACCGCCCGCCCGACGTCAAGACTTTCCAGAAGCTGCTGCACGAATCCAGAATCTCGCACCTGTTTACACCCTCCAGCGCCGGCTGGAAAGAGGTCTGGCAAGCCAACGCGCCGCTCATCGGCGTTGCGACGGCCCTGCTCGTCCTGGCGTTCTTGCTCACGCCCTGAACGCCGCCTCACTGCCGCCGACGGGCCAGAGCGTGCACAATCAGCAGCACGCCTCCCCCGCCACACAAAGCCACAATCCCTGCGAGGAACTCGCGTCCCGCCAGCGCGTAGAAATGCGTGCGCCAGGGCCAGCGGTACAACGACGCGAACAGCACATACACACCCAGGCCGCCTATCCCGCCCCACAACGCCAGACGGAGCGCTTCCACCAGGCCCCCCACCCGCTCGCGCCCCCACCAGAAACCCGTCACCGCGCAGACCAGCCCTCCCATCAGTCCCCAGGCCAGCAGGAAACCCCGCTGCGGCGACGGAAAGTACAGCGGTTCCGGCAGCGGTTTGGTCACCACACTCACCGCTTCTTGCGTCGGAGTGGGCGCCATGTCCGGCGGCGGGGGCGTCGGCGTGATAGAAATCATGATCACGGATTCCTCGCGGATGGTGAGCTGCAGGTGAAACAACGGCTGCGCCGGGTGCGATTCCACCGTGATATCCAGCTGCCCCACTTGATCGAGGGTGATCGAAGCAAACGCGACGCCGTCTTTCGTCTCGGCCGCGATGATACGTGTGCGATCCTCCTGCGGGTACGTCAACGTGAATTGCACGGGCGTCCGATCGGGCACGGCATGGCCATTCCGGTCATAGATGACGCTCGTGCGAAGGTAGATCACATCGCCCTTACGGATGTCGCGAATCTCTTCGGTCGCCATCTCCTGCCCCTTGGAATCCACCACGTTCAGCGCGATGGTTTGAGCGGGGTTAGGCGAAAGCTGTAACGAGAGCACGTAATTCACCGCCGGCACGCTCACAGGAGAGGCAGCAGACGCCGGCAAATCCCGAAATAATGCCTGAAACGCCGTTTGTACAAATGTCTCGCTGGGGAAATACAGCGTGTAGTACAAATCCAGCTTGCTGACATCGGTGCTGTCAAGGTCATAGGGCGGGCCAAAATTCAACACCGCCAGGCGCGATTCCAACAGCGCCGCTCGCTGCTCCAAAAATGATTTCAGCACCAGCGATTCGGGATCAGCGAGACTGAAGCCCGTCGTGGCAAAGATGACCCATTGCGCACTCTGCAAATCCGAGGAAATCGCAGCGGCGGAATCCTCAGGGGGCAAATCGGGGGTTTCCAGGAAGCGTGCGAGTTCCTCAAAGGAATAGATCGTCACGTGATCGGGGCGCACCTGACCTGTCCCCTCCGGGCCGTAAAGCCGCAGTAAGGTACGGGACACGAGCTCGCGCGGCAAAGTTGCCACCGTCGGGCCATCCGGGGCCAACGTCACG
>JAAZNO010000706.1 GCA_012798275.1 Chloroflexota bacterium | reverse complement strand
GCGAAGAGCGCCGGCCCATCGCCAACCTCGCCGACGATTTCCAGGCCCGGCAGCTCCTGCAGCGCGTTCCGAATGCCGGCGCGCACCAGCGCATGATCATCGGCTAAGAGGACGCGAACGGTCTCCCTGACGTCCATAACGCCTCATCCTTCCAGGAGCTGCGCCTGCAGCCGCGCCAGCCCACCCTCTGGAAACCCGCCGCGCGCCAGATACGCCGTCACGCCGCCGTGAACCGTGTCGATCCGTTCCAGCGCCGCCAGGAGATAGCGCGGTTGCGCCGCATAGAGCATGTCGAAGTTGCGCGTCGGGAAGCGTCCCAGGCTCAGAAGGCGCAGCCACGTGAGCCAGGCCGGCAAGGCCACGGCGTCATTGGAACGCAGATAGTCCTGCAGGATCGCTTCGGGCGTGATGCCCACCGCCATCTGGATAACAGCGCAGGCCAGTCCGGTGCGATCCTTGCCCGCCCGGCAGTGGATCAACACCGGGTAGCTGCGCGGATCGAGCAGCAGCTGCAACAGCGCTCCCAGGGGGGCGATGGCCAGATCTACCATCTCCGCGTACACGGAAGCCATCACCGCCGCGATGGCCTCGGTGGCGTCCCGTTTGGGCAACAGACCGCCCAGGCGTTTTCGCGTCAACTCCGCGAGCGCGATGGGCAAATGCACGGTACGCACCCCGGCGAGGGTCAGCTCATGACCCCGCCGCTCGCGCGCTGAACGCAGGTCAACCCGCGTGCGCAGGCCCAGCGTTTGCAGCTGACGTCGCGCCGCCGCGCGCGTCCGGCTCGGGTCGCCGGCGCGGTAGAGCCAGCCATGGCGCAAGCGCCGTCCATCGGATGCGGGCAATCCCCCGCAGTCACGCAAATTCGCGATCGAATCCGGCGCCATACTCCCCTTTTTTGCCCGGCTGATTTCCCTGCCGACACAACGCAGCATTTTGAAAGCGATCTCGGTGCATTTTGCGCGGCAGAAAGCTGGATTTACAGAAAGTATATCACACTTGTGGCAGTTCAGCCACCCAACGGGAATTTTGTCCCTCCATAGATGGCACAGATTTTCGCAGATTTCTCTACAGGGAGTGGCTGCTTTGGAAGGAGACGCCAGGTACTGGCGCACACTATCCAAGGATGAAAATGTGCGGTCATAGTTCAGCCTGGCATGAGGTAGCTCGACGGCGATGGATGAACCTTTGTAAGCTGGAACTTTTGCCCCTCCCCCAGCCCCCTCCCCGACGGCGCCTGCGCCGTTGGAGAGGGGGAGAAAAAAATAGGGTTTTTGCAGGCGGGCTACGCCCGCCTGCAAAAACCCACAAAGTGAGTTATGACCACGACAACCCTCTTCTCACGGCTCACTGCTCTCTATTTTCCGAGGAAATACGCGGCACGCCCCATGCGCCCCTCGATTTGCCATCCCTTCCTTTCGTGTTACACTTAGAAGCCGCAAGTCCTGAGTGAGGAGTCCGTATGCGAACAACGAAGGTTTTGAGATGCCTGGGAGCGGCGCTCATCCTCCTGGTCAGCCTG
>JAAZNO010000149.1 GCA_012798275.1 Chloroflexota bacterium | reverse complement strand
GTCCAATCCACTGGATTGATTGGTTTCGTCCACAAATTCGAACGGCGGGAACGACGGATCCAGCGCGACCCGCAGCACGCCCGCCTCTTGAATGCGCGCCAGGGGGTCCGCACGCGAGAAGCAGCTCGTCAGGCCTAGCGAGAGCAACAGCAGCGCCAGCCAGGTGCGACGCCTGGCGTCAGCTCGCTTCTGCCGACAACGCCATTTCGCCACGGAGGGTCACCCCCGCCAGGGCATCCAGCCCCGCCGCGTAGTATCGCCAGGGCTGGAAAGCGCGTTTGGACCGCGCCAGCCGTGAGAAGAAGGACCTCGTCCCAAGTCTCAGAGACCTTCGTCCGTGTGTTCCTGCAGCGCCGTAGCCAGAGCCAGGCGCACTTTGCGCTCCAGCAGATCCCCTAACAGCAGGAGGCCCAGCAGATCCTCTTGCGCTTCTGGTACCGTCTCCGTTTGATACCAGGCAAGCTCGATGGCATGGTTGATCTGGTGCAGATGGCGCAACAATTCTCCCATCGTCGTCGCCGGCGACGAGAGACGCGCGCGCAACACCACCCACGGACCGGTCATGTTGCTGAGCAACTCCAGGCCAGTCGCGGTTTCGGCGTCGAGGAAACCCAGGTGCGAGAAACTCCCCAACACCTGAAAATCCTCGACGTCCTCCAGGAATTCCAGCAAGGTCGGGGCGTCAAAGTGCGCCAGCAGGCCCTCACGCTCTAGCGCTTCGTAGATCTGCTCAAACGGCACGAAAACTTCCGCCGATTCGGTGAGCAGCTGCGCAACACAAGTAGTGATCGGATCGGTCAACATCAAAGTACGGTGTAGGTCTCCCCAACCTGCATGACATACGGTCGCGTGTCCGTCTCGCGCCGTACCCGTTCCGCCCAGGCGTGAGGATCCTGCGCGATCAGGTCCCAGGTCCCATAGTGCATGGGAATCGCCACCTTGGGACGCAGGAGCTTGACGGCACGCAGCGCGTCCTCCGGGCCCATCGTGTAGTTATCGCCGATGGGCAACAACGCCACATCCAGTCCCTCTTCGCCGATGAGCGCCATGCTGGCAAAGAGGCCCGTATCGCCGGCGTGATAGAGCTTCTTCCCTTCGGCGCTGATGAGCACCCCAGCCGGCATTCCCCCATACGAGCCGTCCGGCAACGAGGAGCCGTGCACGGCGATGGTCAACTTGAGATAGCCAAAGGGATAGTGAAAGCCGCCTCCAAGATGCTGCGGATGCACCCTCTCGAGGCCCTGCCGTTGCAACCAACCGCAGATTTCGGCATTGGCGATCACCGTCGCGCCAGTGCGCCGGGCGATGAGGGCCGTGTCGCCCAGGTGATCCCCATGTCCATGCGTGAGCACCAGGTACTGCGCCTCCACCTCTTCCGCCTTGATGGGCGCCAGCGGATTGTGATTGAAGAACGGATCAATCACGATCCCCACCTCCCCGATAGTCACTTGCCAGGTCGAATGTCCATACCAGGTCAGTTTCATCTTCGCCTCCTCGGAAAATAAAGAGTCGTGAGAAGAGAGTCGTACAGCCTTCGATTACGACTCACAGCTTAGAACTCACATTTTCATTTGCGGTAGTGTGCCGCAGGAACATATCAACGCCTTCAAGAATAGCGAGCCGTGAGAAGAGAGCCGGCGTCAGCTCACTTCTCCTGTTGCAGCTGCTTGAGCGTCTCCAGAATCCGCTGCTCGTGGCCGTGCCCTTTGGGACGGAACCAACCGCCTTCCACGCCCTCCGGCAGATAACGCTGCTTTACCCAACCGGTCGGGTAATCGTGAGGATATTTGTAAGCCCTGGCGAGGTGTTTTTCGCTATCCAACAGGGTGTGCGTGTCCCGCAAATAGACGGGCGGCGGACGATAGCCGTGCTCTTCGATCTCCGCGACTGCCTGCCAATACGCGCCCACGCTATTGGATTTGGGAGCTGTTGCCAGATAGAGCGTCGCCTCAGCGAGGTGATATTGCCCCTCCGGCATCCCCACCCACTCGAAGGCCTGCGCGCACGCCTCCACCACCACAATCGCCATCGGCGACGCCAGGCCCACGTCCTCCGCGGCCAGCACCAACAGACGCCGCAGGATGAAACGCGGATCCTCTCCCGCCGCAATCATCTTCGCCAGGTAATAGAGCGCCGCGTCGGGATCGGAACCTCGCACCGACTTGATGAACGCGCTCACCGTGTCGTAATGTTCGTCGCCCGATTTGTCGTAGCTCAAAGCGCGCTTCTGGATGGATTCCTCCGCCACCTCCAGCGTGATGTGACACACGCCGTCAGCGTCCGGCGGGGTGGATTCCACTGCCAGTTCCAGCGCATTGAGCGCGGTGCGCGCATCGCCGTCCGCGATTTCTGCCAGATGCTCCAACGCTTCGGGAGTGATTTCGATGCGTCGCCTGCCATAGCCGCGCTCCGAATCCTCCAGAGCGCGGCGCAGCAACTGCTCGATCTGAGGACGGGAAAGCGCCTGAAAACGGAAAATCCGCGAACGGCTGATCAGCGGACTGATGATCGAGAAGTAGGGATTCTCCGTCGTCGCGCCGATGAGGGTAATCGTGCCATCCTCCACCACCGGCAACAGCCCATCCTGCTGCGTCTTGTTCCAGCGGTGAATCTCGTCTACCAGCAAAATCGTCCGCTGGCCATACATCCCCCGCCGTTCGCGCGCCTCATCCACCACTCGTCGCAGGTCCGCAACCCCATCGAGGACGGCGCTCAACGTCACAAAATGGGCCTGCGTCATATGGGCGATGATCATCGCCAGGGCCGTCTTCCCCGTCCCAGGCGGCCCCCAGAAAATGAGCGAAGAAAAGAGCCGATCGCTTTCAATCGCCCGACGCAACAGGCGGCCGGGGCCGACGATCGCCTCCTGCCCCACGAACTCGTCCAGCGTGCGCGGACGCATCCGTGCCGCGAGGGGCGCTTCCCGACGTGTTTCCTCCTGACGCGCGTGCTCAAACAAGTCCATCTGGCTCACCTCAGCCTCAAGTATAATCGGGTCATCAAAAGGAGCAAACGACCGACCTCCGTCCCCGCGCCGGGCCGCCCGCGTTGTCTGAACTATCATACGCGGTATAATAAAACTTATCGGAAATAAGATAGCGCCGGGCAGCGCAGGTAATTTTTTACCATGGGGGCCCAGAGTAATACCGATCCCGTGATTTGGGAGCATAGTATGAACAACAGCGTCAAGCGCCTCCTCTGGATTCTCATCCCTTTCATCCTGGGCGTGACCCTGGTACGTGTCACAACGCCGTCGCAGGTCACGCTCACCTGGGAAACCGCCAGTGAAGTAGATGCGGCCGGTTTCCGCCTCTACCGCAGCGACAATCCTGAAGGTCCCTTCACCCTGATCAGCCCGGAGCTCATCCCGGCCAGGGGCGATCCCCTGGTGGGCGCAAAATACAGCTACAAAGACACCGGCCTTATCTGGGGCCGACGGTACTACTACCAGCTGGAGGAAGTCAACCTCACGGGAGGAGGAGAGCGCTACTCGCAGACGGTGACTTCGCTGGCAGGACCGGGGTGGCTGCTGGCCCTGGGCGCCGGTGCCAGCCTGGCCCTCCTGGGATTTGTGCTCCCACTGCGCAAGCCGGCTCCCACCGCGCAAGATCAAACGCCAGGCCCTCCCGAAGTATGAGCACGCTAGAGATAGGTGGAATCAGCCTCGCCCTCGAGGGGCCGGAAGACTGGCTCGTCCCCCTTGACGCCGCCTGGGCGACATGGAACGGACCGGAGCCGGGGATGCCGGTGCAGCTCCTGCCGGATGCCACCCTTCCAGCACCGGCCGGCCCCTACTTTGAAGCGCGACC
>JAAZNO010000705.1 GCA_012798275.1 Chloroflexota bacterium | reverse complement strand
ACACTACGCGCCCTGCTCAAAACCATGCGTCCCAAACAGTGGACGAAGAATGGCTTCATCTTTGCTGCGCTCATCTTCGACAAAAAGATTTTTGAGCCGCCTTATTTCTGGCGGACGATGGCCGGCTTCATGCTGTTCAGCCTGGTCTCTGGCGTCGTCTACATCCTCAACGACCTGACCGACATCGAAAAAGATCGTCAGCATCCCCGCAAACGGCAGCGCCCCCTGGCTTCTGGCACGCTCTCGCCGCGGCTAGCGCTGGAATGCGCCCTCGTCGTGGCCGTGCTCTCGCTGGCGGCGGCATTCTGGCTCTCTGTGAGCTTTGGCCTGATCCTCGCCGGCTATCTGGTGTTGCAGATCGCTTATTCGCTGTACTTCAAGAACGTCGTGCTGTTGGACATCATTGTCATTGCGGCGGGGTTCGTGTTGCGGGTGGCTGCCGGGGCGGCGTTGGTGGATGCGGAGAACTTCTCGCCGTGGTTGTACATCTGTACGACGCTGCTGGCCCTGTTCCTGGCGTTGGGCAAGCGCCGCGGCGAGTTGATGCTGCTCGGCGAGGAGGCCGGCAATCACCGCGAGAGCCTGCAATTCTACACCTGCGAGCTGTTGGATCAGCTCATCAGCATGGTGACTTCCTCGACGCTGGTGGCGTACGCGCTGTACACCTTCTCCGCGCCGAACCTGCCCCAAAATCACGCGATGATGCTGACCGTGCCTTTCGTCATCTACGGGCTTTTCCGTTACCTGTATCTGGTTCATGCCGAGGGCATCACCCTGGCGCCGGATGAGGTGTTGCTGGTTGACCATCCGCTGCAGGCGGATCTGGTGTTGTGGGCGGCGATGTCGGCAGGCATTTTGTATCTGGCGTAGGAGCTCGAAGAGGGGCCGGCGAGGAGTGGCAGTGGAAAGCAGCGCTCCTGGAAAAGTGATTCTGTGCGGGGAACATAGCGTGGTCTACGGCTATCCCGCGATGGCGGCGCCGGTGATGGGGGTACGCTGCCGGGCGTGGGTCGAAGCTGCCGCATCCGGCAGCGGCCTGTCGCTCGTTGCCGTGGACCTGGGCGAGCGCCTGGCTCTGCGGGCAGCGCCGCCCGATCAGCCGCTGGCGGCGCTGGCGCGTCTGGTGTTGGCGCACCTGGGCTGTGAGGAACCGGATGCCGTGCTCACCGTGCACTCCGACCTGCCCATCGCGGGGGGCTTGGGGAGTGGCGCGGCCGTCTCGGTGGCGGCGGCCCGCGCCCTTGCCGGCTTCCTGGGAGTGACGCTTTCCCCCGCAGCTCTCAGTGCCCTGGCTTACGAGGTGGAGAAACTCCATCACGGGACGCCTAGCGGCATTGATAACACCGTCATCGCCTGGGAGCGCCCCGTGTATTTCGTCAAGGGGCAGCCGCCTGAGGTGCTGGCGATCCCTGCGCCGTTGCGGTTGCTCATCGCCGATAGCGGCATTGGCGCCGTGACCCGCGAGGCGGTCGCGGCGGTGCGTCAACGCCGTGAGGCCCATCCCGCCTATTACGAGGCGCGGTTCGCGCAGATCGGCGCGCTCGTGTCGGCAGCGCGCGCCGCCTGGGAGCAGCAGGATCTGCCGACGTTGGGGCAGCTGTTGGATGCGAATCAGGCGCTCCTGGCAGAGATCGGCGTTTCTACGCCGCGACTGGAAGCGCTGATCACGGCGGCGCGGCAAGCCGGCGCCCTGGGGGCCAAACTCACCGGTTCGGGCATGGGGGGCAATATCATCGCTTTGGTGACGGCGGAAGGGATGCCTGCTGTAGCAGACGCCTTGCGAGCGGCGGGCGCCGTTCACGTGTGGCAGACGATCACGGAGTGAGGTGCTTATGGACGAGTTCATCCAGGTGATCACAACAACGACAGAAAAGGCGGAAGCGGAGCGCATTGCGCGCGCTTTGGTGGAGATGGGGCTTGCGGGGTGCGTTCAAATCATAGGGCCGATCCTCAGCATCTACCGCTGGCAGGGGACGATCGAAGAGGCGCCGGAGTGGTTGTGCCTGATTAAAACTTCCCGCGCCAACTATGCGGAGGTCGAGGCGACCCTTCGCTGCCTGCACTCCTACGAAACGCCGGAGATCTTGGCGGTTCCCATCGTGGCTGGCAGTGCGGCTTACCTGCGCTGGCTGGCGGCGGTGCTGGAAGCGCCTCAGGGATGAGCGAAGAGCTGGTGTTTGTCAAACTGGGCGGATCGTTGATCACCGACAAGCGTCGGGAGTCCACGGTCCGCGCCGGCACCCTGCGGCTGCTGGCCGAGGAACTGCACGCGGTGCTGACGGCAAAGCCCGATTTGCGTCTGCTGTTGGGTCATGGTTCCGGCTCCTTCGGGCACTGGGAGGCCAGCCGTTACAACACCCGTGCGGGAGTGCGCACGCCTGCCGAGTGGCGCGGCTTCACCCAGGTGAGCGCCGCCGTTCTACGGCTCAATCGCATCGTCGTGGATACCTTCACGCGGGCCGATGTGCCGGTGTTGAGCCTGCAACCCTCCGCTTCGGCGGTCGCCGAAGACGGGCGCCTGGTCAGCCTGGCGTTGCTGCCGATCCAACGCGCTTTGGACGCCGGCCTCATCCCGTTAGTCTTCGGCGATGCGGTTTTTGACAGTGTGCGGGGCGGCACCATCCTCTCGACCGAAGACATATTTTTCTATCTCACCCCCTTGTTGCGCCCTGCGCGGATTTTGCTCTTCGGAAATGCGCCGGGGGTGTTGGACGATCGTCGTGCGGTGATCCCGCTCATCACCCCCGGCACGTATGCGCAAGTCGAGCCGTTCTTGCGGGGCGCCGGAGGAGTGGATGTGACCGGCGGTATGGCGGACAAAGTCACGCACATGATGGCGCTGGTGCAGGCGGCGCCCGGCCTGAGCGTGCACATCCTCACCGGCATCGAAAGTGGCAACCTCACGCGCGCGCTGCTGGAACCGGAGAGCATCTCTGGGACGCACATCCGTGCTGATTGAAAGATTCACTGAGCGGTGCGGGCTGATAGGAGGCATTTCCCATGCCCCCGTCTTCTTCTCCTCGCGTTGTACCGCCTCATGGGATTGTGGTTGAGATAGGCTGGATGGATGCTTTACCTTCTGTGTGCGAAATACAACGAGTAACGTTGTTTTTGATGCAAGAAACGCGAAGTGTCCGATGATGTCCAACAAAAACCTCGGCTCAATGGGTGCGCGATTGCTCACGGCGTTGGCAGAAGAGAATCGTCAGGTTTTTTCAATCGCCGATGCCCAGCGATATCTTAGCGCATATGCGGACAAACCTTATTCGTATGCAGCCGCAAATGAGCTCTTGCGCCGTCTGGGACGGGCCGGTTGGGTAGTGCGCCTGAGCGCCGGGCGCTATGCACTTGTCCCATTGACATCAGGCAACACCCTCACGCCGCAACTCAACCGCTATGTAATTGCCCGGGAGGTGTTGGGGAATGCACCCTACTATATCTCACATGAAAGCGCGATGGAAGTTCACAATCTGCTCACCCATCCTGTGGGACAAGTGCTGGTGACCACCCCCAGGCGTTTGGCATCGCGTGAGATTTTGGGGATACCTTATCGCTTCATCTATGCGCCCCCTGTTGGTATCTGGGGCCACGAGCTGCGATGGGTGACCCCTTATGAGCAGGTAATGGTCAGTGACCTTGAGAGGACCTTGCTTGATGGCCTCATGCGTACTGATCTGTGTGCTGGCATTGGACAGGTTGCTACGGCACTCTGGATGCGCCATGATGAGCTTGATGGGGAGAAATTGGCGGATTATGCTGAGCGGGCGCATCATCGCGCTGCTGCCCAACGCCTGGGTTATTTGCTGGAACTTTATGGATTAGGGACGCCGGATTTGGCAGCCAGGCTTCTGGGGCTGAGAGGAACAGCATACGCTCTCTTGGACCCATTGTTGCCGGATGAGGGTCCCTACCTCTCGCGTTGGCGTTTGCGCATCAACATCGAACCGGAAACATTACAAAGCAGCATTAGGACGTGAGATATGATACCTCCAGGCGAAGTGGCACGTCTTGCGCATCGAGCAAGAGTGAGCGATAAGACAATCGAAGCCGATTATGTGTTGACATGGACTTTATTGGCGCTGGCTAATTTATCCTTGCGTAACACTTTGGCGTTTAAAGGGGGCACCGCTCTCAAAAAGATGTATGTGCCAGATTATCGCTTCTCTGAGGACCTGGACTTCACAGTACTCGAAAAGATTTCCAATGCTGATTTGCTCGTCGAATTCGAGAAACTCTTTGTGTGGTTGCGCCGTGAGGTCAACCTCACGGTCGCGGTGCGCCGCCTGGAAATTCATGTAACGGGCAATCCGGCTCTGTATCTTAACTACATAGGCCCCTTGCAGGGTAACCTGGAAAGCCGATTTTTCAAGGTTGATTTCACTCATAATGAGCAAATCGTATTCCCCCTCTCTGAACTGCCGGTAAAATCTCCTTATAGCGATTGCCAGCAACGTTTGGAGACGCTGTGTGTTTATTCTCCCGAAGAAATCCTGGTCGAGAAACTCTGTGCATTGTTGGGGCGAACCGAACCACGCGACTTGTACGATATTCACTACATCTTTGAGCATGACCTGGCTGATATCGAAACCGTTTCCTACAAAATAGGTGACAAAATGGCTCTCAAGGGCTTGCAGCAAACTGCGTTGCGGGACGTTTTGGCGCGCAAGCATCATGCACTGGAGCGGCTATGGGAATTGCGATTGCGAGGGCAAATGCCGGAATTGCCCTCCCTGGAAACCGTCATTCGTGAGACTGAGCGACATTTGCGACGGTACGGGCTGATATGAAGCGCTTCTCGCGCTCTCGCCTCATCGTCCTTGCCCTGCTCCTCCTCGGCGCGGGGCTGCGCCTGGCGGCGCTGGGCGATGTCCCGCCGGGCCTCTACCACGACGAAGCCTTCAACGGGCTGGACGCGCTCCGGGTCATAGAAGAGGGCGATTTTCCCCTCTATTTCCCCGCGAACAATGGCCGCGAGCCGTTGTTCATTTATCTCATCGCGGCCTCGGTGAGCGTGTTGGGACGCTCGCCCCTGGCTGTGCGCCTGCCGTCCTTCTTTGTGGGCTTCCTCACCCTGGCCGCGACCTATGATCTGGCTCGCGTGCTCTTCAATCGCCGGGTGGGGCGCTGGACGCTGGCGGTGCTGGCGGTGACCTTCTGGCACGTGCACCTGAGCCGGATGGCATTCCGCGCGGTGTTGCTGCCGCTCTTCACAGCGCTTTTCCTCGCGCAAGCGGCGCGAGGCGTGAAAACGGGCCGCGCGCGGCACTGGCTCGCGGCGGGTGCACTTTACGGCGGGATGTGGTACACCTACATGGCGGCGCGCTTCACGCCGATCGCGTTGGGCGTAGTGTTGCTTGTGGCGCTGGCGACCCGGCGCCGCGAGGCGCTGACACATTGGCGCGGCGGGCTGTTGTTTTGCGCCGCGGCGCTGCTCGTGCTGGCCCCCCTTGGCGCGTACACCCTCCAACATCCCGACATCGTCCTGGCGCGTACCGGGCAGGTGACGATTTTCAGCCCGGAGATCAACGGCGGCGACCTGTGGGGCACTCTTCTGCGGCACGTCTGGAACACCGCCGCAATGTTCTTCATCCGGGGCGATCGGATCTGGCGGCACAATCTCGCCTGGCGTCCCGTGTGGGATCCGGCGTTGGGAGTAGCCTTCGTGGTGGGCGTGGGCGTGGCGTTGGGCGGCATTTTTAGCGCAGTGGCGCAGCGGCGCGGTGTGGGAGAGGGGAAGACTGGCGTACCCCCGTTCTCCTTTGCGGTGATCTTGCTGTGGACGGCGGTGATGGCGTTGCCGACATTGCTCGCCGAAGATGCGCCGCACTTCCTCCGTGGGGTGGGGGTCTTGCCGACGGCGGCTTTGTTCCCGGCGTTGGGCCTGGCGTGGATCGAGTCACGAGTCGCCCCCCACCCATCACCCATTACCCATCACCCATTACATTTTACGTTTCACGTCTCACGCATTCCGCAGTACGCAGCACGTCATACATCAATCATATTATTGTGCATTGGACTATTTTTCACCACCCACGACTACTTCTTCACCTACGCGCACGCGCCGCTGGCGTATCACTGGCTGGAAGGCGGCGCGGTGGATCTGGCGGGCGCGCTGAACGCGGCGCGCGGCACGGGCTGGGATGGCGCGCGGATGTTGCATGGGCCGGACAACGGGCGGGTCCTGCTCGTGGACCGCGTCCTCTGGGAGTCGTGGGAGGCCTTGCCCTTCCTGGTGCCGGAAGAACGGGTGACGTTCTTGCCGTTGGAAACGCCGCCCGCGCTGGACAAGGGATTGACCTTTGCGGTGTGGCCCTACCGCGACTGGCGGGCGGAGGTGTTCTCACTTATCGCACGCCCCGCCTATTTGAGCGTTCATTCCGGCCCGCAGGTGCAGGGGGACAAGGACCCGGCACCCTACACGGCGGCGTTGCTCATCACGGCGGACTCACGCCCGCCTGTGCCGGAAGCCATCGCGCGCTTTGGCGAGGCGAACGGGGAAATTCTCCTGCGGGCGGCGCTGGTACGTCCAGACGTCGGGGGATCAACGGTACGGCTGTGGTGGGATTGCGTCACCCCGCTAGCGGCGGACTACACAGTTTACGTGCACTATCTGCGGGACGGGGAGCTGCTCACCCAACACGACATGCCGCCGGGGGAGGGACATCTGCCGACATCGCATTGGTCGCCGGGCGATCTCATCCTCGACGGGCATTTTCTGCCGGCGGTGATCCCCGATCCCGCGCGCGATACGCTCCGTGTGGGCTTTTATCGCAGCGATACCGGCGAACCCTTGGGAACGTGGATTGAGGTGGGAGTGATTGTGGAGAGCGATGAGGCGAAAAGGCGCTAAAGCGAAGAGACGTTCACTCGCTTTCTCGCTCACTCGTTTTTTCGCTCAGCCACTCAATGTGAAGCAGATGTTGGACGGCGTGAAATTCCGGGTCGCTGGTGACGAGGGTGGCATTCAATTCCTGCGCCAGCACCGCGGCGAAGGCGTCGGCGTAAGACACGGGATAATGGGCTTTGAGATGGGCCACGCTCTGAATCTGCTCAAATGACGCAGGCACGAGCTGGATTGGCCCTTCTTTCAACGTGCTGATGAAATTCTGAACGCCTGCCAGGCCCTTCTCCCGCTCGATAACATACAGAACTTCTCCTACATCGATCTCGCTCATATAGATTTGACAACCCAGCGCTTGTGCCTGCTGTAAAAGCGCATGCACACGAAAATAGCCGGGTTGATGACGAATTTGGGCAATGATGGCAGATGAATCTAACACATACACGCGCGTCATGATTGGGGGTCGCTTT
>JAAZNO010000704.1 GCA_012798275.1 Chloroflexota bacterium | reverse complement strand
GGAGGCGCAGAAGGGCCGCTGTGTCGAGTGCCTCGCCTGTGAGGTGGATTGTCTCCTCTACGGCGCAGGGGGCGGACACGTGGACTTGCCGATCGCGGGGCTGGATGCCTGAGGGAGAGACTTTATGGCCATTCTCATTGATCAAAACAAACGAGTCCTCGTGCAGGGCATCACCGGCCGGGAAGGGATGGCCCGCGCGAAATTGATGACGGAATACGGCACTCAGGTTGTGGCCGGGGTGACTCCCGGACGCGGCGGCGAGCGCGTCGAAGGCGTCCCCGTCTACGATACGGTGTTGGAGGCCTGGGAGCAGGTCGGCCCCCTGGACGTGAGCGTGCTCTTCATTCCCGCGCCGTTGGTGAAAAGCGCGGCGCTCGAAGCCATTGACGCCGGCGTCAAGTTGCTCGTCATTGTGCCGGATCGCGTGCCAATCTATGACGTGTTGAGCATCGCCGCGCGCGCCCAGGCAGTCGGGGCGCGCTTCATCGGCCCGAATACGCTGGGGGTGCTCAGCCCCGGCAAAGCCGTGCTGGGCATGATGGGCGGACGCGCTTCTGCCGCCAAATCGTGGTTCATCCCCGGCCCGGTGGGAATTTCCTCCCGCAGCGGCGGCATCACCTCCTCCATGGCCTATTATCTCGCGCGCGAGGGCATCGGCGCGACGACGCTCGTCCATGTAGGGGGGGATGCGGTGGTGGGCATGCCCCATCCCGAGGTGCTGCTGGAATTCGAACGCGACCCCGAGACGCAGGCCGTGGTGATGTTCGGCGAGATCGGCACCAGCCAGGAGGAACGGGCCGCCGATCTCATCGAGGCGGGCGCGTTCACCAAGCCGTTGATCGCCTGCATCGGCGGGAAGGCAGCGCGACAGGGCACGCGCTTCTCCCATGCCGGCGCCATCGTCGAGGGCGGACGCGGCACCTATGAGGGCAAGGTCGAACGGCTACGAGAGGTCGGCGCGACGGTGGTGGACTCCTTCATGGACCTGCCGGCGGCGACGAAGGCGGTGTTGGCGAAGATGGGATGAGAAGGGGGAATTGCGAGTTGGAAGTCGAAGCTCGAATTCACGGAACAGAAACTTCCGACGGGTCAAAATCCCCGGCGTTCTCAGTGGTGAGAAAAAATCTCTAGCGGGAGGAAGTATGCCTGAGGCGAGCTGGTCACAGCCGATTACCCAAGTGGCCCCGAACATGATCGCGGTACGGGGCTACCGCATTGAAGACCTGATGGGACGGGTGCCGTTCTCGCACGTCGTTTATCTGGTCCTGAAAGGCGAGCTGCCCACGCCGGCGCAGGGGCGCGTCATGGACGCCCTGCTCGTCTCCAGTGTGGATCACGGCGCCACGCCGCCCTCCGCGCTGGCAGCACGGACGGTGGCTTCGGGCGGAGCTCCCCTCACCACCGCCGTCGCGGCAGGGATTATGACCCTCAACCGGCATCACGGCGGCGCCATCGAGGGCTGTATGCGCGTCTTGCTGGAGGGCGTGGCGCGTCAACGCGAGGCGAATCTGTCGGCGGCCGACGTCGCGCGGGCCATCGTCGCTGAGGTTCGCGCCGCCGGCCAACGGCTGCCGGGCTACGGGCATCGGCTCCACACCGCCGATCCCCGCACGGCGCGACTGCTCACTCTCGTCGCCGAAGAGGGGCTGGCCGGCGCTTATGTCGCCCTGGCGCAAGCCATCGCCGCCGCCATCGCCGAAGCTTCGGGCAAGGCGCTGCCCCTCAACGTGGATGGCGCCATCGCCGCCGTGCTCTGCGAGCTGGACTTCCCGCCGGAGATAGGCAACGGCTTCTTCGCCATCGCCCGCACCGTCGGATTGACCGCGCACGTCTTCGACGAGATCACGTCCCAGCGACCCATGCGCCCCATCGAACCCACCTCCGGCTACAACGGCCCGGAGCTGCGCCCGTTGGAGCGCCGCGACCCGTAGGTGGGGAACGTGCGAACGTGCGAAGGAGATGGGGAGAGAGGGAGCAGGGGAGATGAGGAGATGGCTGCTTGCTACTGTCATCCATTACCCATTCTCCCATTACCCCTTTCCCCATTACCCATGACCTGTCCCCATCACCCATTACCCATCCCTCTATCTTCTAACTCATTACGGTATTACCTTTCAAGGAGATCTCTATGCGTGATCGTCTATTGCAATTGTTACCGGAGTTCGACCTGATTCAGGACGCCGAGCTGCGGGAGAAAGCGCTGCAATGCTGGGAACTGGCACTGATGGAAGGCGGTTGGACGCCGGAAGCGTTGCTCGACATGCCCTTCACCCTGCTCATCACTCCCTGCCCGGCAAACTTCATCGAGCACGTGCGCGGGGTGACGCTGACCGCCCTGCGCGCAGCGGAGGTTTTCCAGCAAATCTACGGTGAGCGCTTGCCGGTGCAGCGCGATGTCCTCATTGCGGGCGGATTGTTGCACGATGTTGGCAAGCTGCTCGAATACCGCCGCAACGCCGAGGGTCAAGTCGTCCAAAGTGAGAACGGGAAGTTGCTGCGGCATCCCTTCAGCGGCACGGCGCTCGCGGCGCGGGCAGGACTGCCCGCCGAAGTGCAACACATCATCGCGACGCACGCCACCGAAGGCGACAAGGGCCATCGCAGCACCGAAGCTACCCTCATCAATCACGCCGACTTTATGCACTTCCACAGCCTGTTGCGGCAGGCAGGGGGATAGCAGGTAGGGATCGGGAGCTTATGGGCAAAACAATGATTCAAAAGCTGTTCGCGGCGCACACCGCGCCAGAGGCGTCGGTCGAGCCGGGCGACATCATCTGGCTCGATCTGGATGTGCGCACGGCGCGGGATTTCGGCGGGGCGAACGTGGTGCAGAACTACCGCGAGCACTACGGCGACGCCCCCGTTGCAGATCCGACGCGCACTTTCTTCACCTTCGACCTGGTCGCGCCGCCGAGCAACATCCCCTACGCCAACAATCAGCAGCTCTGCCGTGAGTGGGCGCGCAGTCAGGGCATTCGGGTCTACGACGTGAACGCCGGCATCGGCTCGCACGTCGCCATCGAAGAGGGCCTGGTGCACGCCGGCGACACCTTCGTCGGCACCGACAGTCACCTCAACCTCCTCGGCGCCATGGGCGCTTTCGGGCAGGGAATGGGCGATCAAGACATCGCCTTCGCCTTCAAGAGCGGGCGCACCTGGTTCGAGGTCCCCCCTACGATGAAGGTCGTCCTCCAGGGGACGCTGCGCGCTCCCGGCACTGCCCGCGACCTCACGCTCGCCGTGCTGCAGCGACTCGGCGCGGATGGCGCGCTGGGACGGGCCATCGAATTCCACGGTCCCGCCATCGAGGCGCTCGACCTGGCGGGGCGCATCACACTCGCCAGCCAGGTGACGGAGATGGGCGGCCTCATCGGCTTCCCCATCAGCGAGGCTATCCCCTCTTCCCTCCTCCCCGATCATGACGCCGACTACATCGAAAGCATTGAGATTGACATCACCGAGCTGGAGCCGCTCATCGCCTGCCCACCCAATCCCGCCAACGTGCATCCCGTGCGCGAGCTGGCAGGCAAGCGGATAGACAGCGTCTTCCTCGGCTCGTGCACCAACGGGCGCTTCGAGGACTTCGCGGCGGTAGCGGCGATCGTGAAGGGCCAACAGCTCGCGCCGCACGTCATGGCGACCGTCGTGCCGGCGACGCGGCGCGTCTATGCGCAGCTGCTCGCCTCCGGCGTGCTGGAGACGCTCTTCGAGGCGGGCTTCATCATCAGCAATCCGGGTTGTGGCGGCTGCGCCTCCGGGCATCTGGGGATGACGGGCAAGGGTGAAGTGCAGGTCAGCACGAGCAATCGTAACTTTCCCGGCAAGCAGGGGGCGGGGCAAACGTACCTGGCAAGCCCAGTCACAGCGGCGTGGAGCGCGCTCAGAGGTGAAATCACCGTGCCGGAGGTGAGGGCATGAGACCGACGCAGATCACCGGGCGGCTATGGGTATTGCGCGAGGCCGCCGGGCGGCTTTACAACGACATTGACACCGACATGATCTTTCACAACCGCTATCTGCACATCACCGAGGTGACGCAGATGGGCCCATATGCGCTGGACAACCTCAAGGGGTGGGAGGATTTCGCCCGCCGCGCGCGACCGGGCGACCTGATCATGGCGGGGAGCAATTTTGGGGCGGGGTCTTCCCGGCAGCAGGCAGTGGATTGCTTCCACGCGCTGGGGATTGCCGCGATCATTGCGGAGAGTTTCGGCGCCATCTACAAGCGCAACGCCATCAACAGCGGCCTGCCCCTCGTGACGTTCCCTGGACTGACAGAGGTCGCCTCCCGCTTCGAGAGCGGCGACATTGTGACGGTGGATTTCTGCACCGGCGCGCTGATTCGGAATGGCGTGGAGCGCTTCCAGGCGCAGCCGTTCTCCAAAGTGCAGCTGGAAATCTACCAGGCGGGGAATCTTTTTGAGTATGGAAAAGCAGTGACAGGTTAAGCGAGGCATTATGGGACAGACATTCGCAGAGAAGGTATTGGCGCAAAAAGCGGGCCTGGAGCGGACGGTTGCCGGGCAGATTGTGACGGTAAAGCCGGATCGCCTGCTCACCCACGACAACACCTCCGCCATCGCCGCGACGTTCTACAAGATCGGTGTGAAGCGGGTCGCCGACCCCACCCTATCGGTCATCGTGCTCGATCATGTAGTGCCGGCGGCGAACGAGACTTACGCCATCAGCCACCAGGCCACGCGCGCCTTTGTAGCAGAGCAGGGCATTACGGCCTTCTACGACATCGGCGAGGGGATCTGCCATCAGGTGTTCCCGGAGAAAGGTCACGTCTGGCCCGGCGCGGTCATCGTGGGCAGCGATTCGCACACGCCCACCGCCGGCGCGTTTGGTGCCTTCGCGGCGGGAATCGGGCGCACCGAAGCCGCCGCCGTGATGGCCACGGGCGAGATCTGGCTGCGCGTCCCCGC
>JAAZNO010000019.1 GCA_012798275.1 Chloroflexota bacterium | reverse complement strand
GGCGGACCCGGCGGGCTGTTCCACTCGCTGCGCATCATTCCGCCCATCCTCGACATCTGCGACGACATCATGGCGATTTGCCCCGAAGCTTACGTCTTCAACTTCAGCAATCCGATGAGCCGCATCTGCCTCACCGCCAAGCGGAAACACCCCGACCTGCGCCTCGTCGGCCTGTGCCACGAGTTCGCCTCGCTGCCGCAGCATCTGCCCAAGATTCTCGACACCCCGTGGGAAAATCTCTTCGTGCGCGCGGGCGGACTCAATCACTTCAGCGTGGTGCTCGAAGCGCGCTACAAGGACACCGGGCGCGACGCCTATCCCGACATTCGCGCCAAAGCGCCCGCCTATTTTGAACAGCTGCCGGGCCGGCGCGAGCGCGTGGAAGAAATGCAGCGCGAACAGGCCGGCTCCACGCCGGGCGCGGAACCGGCGCTCCGCAAGAGCGCCAATCCCTGGCCCGAACGCTGGCTCTTCAAAGTGATCCTGGAGAAATTCGGCTATCTGCCCATCACCACCGACAGTCACTTCGGCGAGTACATCCAATGGGCGCATGATGTGGTGGATCACAAGGGTATCCTCGACTTCTACTATTACTACAAACAATGGTGCCAGATGAACGAGGCACGGCTGGGTCCGACCAGCGAGTGGGAGCGCGTCATTCCCATCATCGAGGGCATCCTCACGGATTCGGGGCAAGAAGAGATGGCCGTGAACATCATGAACGACGGCCTGATCACCAATCTCGCCCACGACCTGGCCGTGGAAGTGCCCGCCACCGTGGATAAAAACGGCGTTCACGGCATCGTGCTGGGCGATCTCCCCAAGGGCATCGTGGGCCTGCTCAACAATCAGGTCGCCACCTACGATCTCACCGCCGAGGCGATCCTCAAGCAGTCGAAAGCCCTGGCGCTCCAGGCGCTGCTGCTCGACCCCGTCGTTCACAGCGCTCGCGCCGCCGAGCAAACACTGGAGATGATGCTCATCCGCCAGGAGCAATATCTGGGCTATCTCAAATAAAGCAGCTGCGCCGGGAATGAAAAGGTGAGTCGTGAGTTGTGACTACGACGGCTCGCCAGTTTGGCTGGGGATAGAAATTTTTCGCTTATTCGCTTTCTCACTGATTCGCCTATTTTTAGAGGAGCTCACTTACGCATCACGCATTTTGAGAAACATCCATCCCAGAAGGGAAGACCCATGAAAAAGATGCTCTTGCTGCTCGTGCTGGCGCTCCTGATAGGCGCCTGCCAGCTGTTTGCCCCCGGCGCGCCGACGGCGACGCCTCCCCTCGCGTCCACTAACACCCCCGCGGCGACGGAGCCTCAAGTCACGCCGACGCCTCCCCTCACGCAGCCGTCCGTCACCGAGGAGCCGGCGCTCTCGGTGGAAGAGATCCTGGCACAATTACCGTTCACGGCGGGAGTTCAGCCCAACGGCAGCTTCGTCGTCCAGGAAATCCAGCAGGCCGATCTGACCGGCGACGGACGCCAGGACGTCATCGTGCTCAGCAGCTGGAAGCAGAGCGAGGCGGAGGAATTCGCGGCTCCCCTTCAGGTAGACGTCTTCAGCGCGACGGGCGAGCTCCTCTACACACAGAACACCTGGGAGACGCTGGGCGCATCACCGGGCACCATGCCCCTGGAGGAATACAGCTTCTTCGGCTATGACCGCATCGAAGCCGTGGACGTGATCTCGCTCACGGGCGACGCCATTCCCCAACTCGTCGTGCGCGTCCGCTACGCCGGCACCGGCTCCATCCTCGAGGCTCACGTGCTCAGTTTGAAGGGCGGCGTGACTGCGTCCCTCGCCGACATCACGGCCTACAAGGGCTGGATGGAGTATCAGGGAAATGGCTACGTCGTTTCCCAGCCGCTCTACCTCTACAACGAGCCGAACTGTTGCCCCTGCCGCAAGGAAACGGTGACCTACGCCTGGGACGGCGTCGCCTTCACCGCGAGCGCCGCGCAGCGTGAGGCGCTCGAAGGAACGGAGTGTCCCGCCTTCCCCGCCCCCGCCGAATGGCGCGCGCTCGCTGCCAGCGGCCCGCTGCCCCCGGCCCGCCGCGATGCCGTCCTCGCCTACGATACCCGCCGCGAACGGCTGCTGCTTTTCGGCGGACGGGATGGCGAAAGAGCTTTCAACGACACCTGGGCCTTTGATTTGAACACGTCCACCTGGACAGAAATCGTACCGCCGGCAGCCCTGCGGCCCACACCGCGCTCCGGCGCCGTTGCCGGGCTGGATGCCCTGCGCGAGCGACTGGTCCTCGCCGCCGGCGCGGGAGACGGGGGCGCAGCGCTCAACGAAGTCTGGACCCTGGATCTCGCCACCGACGTGTGGCAGCAACAGCCGACCCCCGGCGACGCCCCGGCAGCACGCTTTGGCGCCGCCGGCGGCATCGCCGACTACAGCAACACGCTGATCCTGAGCCACGGTCTCAACGGCGACCGCAGCTTCGACGACACCTGGGCGCTGGATCTGGAGACTTTCACCTGGCGCAAGGTGACGCCCGCCGGCGCGCTCCCCGCCGCGCGCGGCTGGCACAGCGCCGCCCCCCTCGAAGGGACGCAGCTGGCGCTCTTTGGCGGCGCCCCCTTGCTGCAGGACGACACCTGGCTGCTCGACCTGCGCAACGGCTCCTGGAGAGAACTCACCGGCCCGGGACCCTCAGCGCGCGGATTTGCCGGCATGACGACGTTGAGCGATCGCGGCGCGGGCCTGCTCTTCGGCGGACAGGGCGCGGGGAACGTGGAGTTGAACGACGTGTGGCTGCTCGAGCCTTCCCAGAACGGCTGGCGACAGGTGCAGCCGGGGAACGCCGGCCCCGCGCCCCGTCAAGGGCACAGCATGGCGTGGGTGGGCTACTCAGCGCTCACGCCCGGCAGCGCCGTCGCCGTCTTTGGGGGACTTTCCGATGGCGTCATGCGCAACGACCTGTGGCTCTTCATCCCCTGGGATGAGTGAGCCTGCCCTTCCCCATGGCCCAGCCCCCCATTACCCATCACCCATTACCCATTACCCATTACCAGACAAGGAGCAAAACTATGGCCTTCATCACTCGTAAAGAAGCCTTACGCCGCTTGCGAGCGCAGGTGGCAGCGGAAAAGCCCATCGTGGGCTGCGGCGCGGGGACAGGCATCTCCGCCAAGTTCGCCGAGAAGGGTGGTGCGGATCTCATCATCATCTACAACTCCGGCCGCTACCGCATGGCGGGACGCGGCTCGCTGGCGGGACTCATGCCCTACGGCGATGCGAACGGCATCGTGGTGGAGATGGCGGCGGAGGTGCTGCCAATCGTCAAAGACACGCCGGTGCTGGCGGGCGTCTGCGGGACGGACCCCTTCCGACTGATGCCCCTCTTCATCAAGCAACTCAAGGAAATGGGCTTTACCGGCGTGCAGAACTTCCCCACCGTGGGGCTGATTGACGGCGTCTTCCGGGCCAATCTGGAAGCCACCGGCATGGGCTACGACAAGGAAATCGAAGCCATCGCCATCGCGCACCAGCTGGACCTGCTCACGACGCCCTATGTCTTCAACGCGGATGACGCGCGCGCCATGGCAGAGGTCGGGGCGGACGTGCTGGTCGCGCACGTCGGGCTCACCACCTCCGGCTCCATCGGCGCGGGCAAGGCCATGACGATGGACGAGGCAATCGCCAAAGTGATGGAAGTCTACGAGGCGGGGAAAACCATCCGCGACAACATCCTGGTCATCTGTCACGGCGGCGTCTTCGACGAGCCGGAGAACGTGGGGATCGCGCTGGCGCGGATGCCGGGTATCGTGGGTTTCTTCGGCGCCTCGAGCATCGAGCGACTGCCCACTGAACGCGCCATTACCCGGCAGGTGGAGGAGTTCAAGGCGCTGAAGCTGGCGTGACGGCGAGCCTCCGTCGTCATGGGCCAGGGATGATCTGATAACGCCATGAAATTCATGCAGCTACCGCCGGCGCTGATGCAGATTGAACCAGGTGAGGAATTCGCCGGGGGATGGGTCACGCCGCACATCCCACAGGTGGGGATCTACAAGTTGATCGCCAAGCGGAAAAAGGATGGCTCGGTAGCGTGGGTGCACTTTGTCCAGCGGGACGACGAGCGCAAGGAAAATGTGTACCGGGGCGACGTGAACGATGTCGCGCAGCTGGCGCAGGTGGTCACCGCCATCAACAACGCTCTGCGCACCGCCTACGGGCCAGGCGTGCAGCTGCTTCCCGCCGAAGCGAACATCTACCTGCCAGGCGGCACGCCGCTGCCGACCGCCACCGACTGATCCCGCGTCGCAGGTCACCGAGAGCAGGAGCGCAAGCCGGCCTCGATGAAGCGGCGCGCTTCAAGCAAGGTCTCCGGCGCATCCAGCCCGGCAATCTCGATCAGCAAGGGCCCGGCGTAGGCCACGCGACGCAGGGCAGCGAAGACGCCGGGCCAATCCATGATCCCCCTACCCGGCAAGAGATGGCGCGGGCCGGCGGGCGCGAAATCCGCCAGGTGCACGGTCGTGAGCGCCCCATTCATCGCCGCGATCAACGCCTCCGGCGCGACGCCGCTTTCCGCCGCCTGGAAACTGTCGAAGGTGAACCCCAACGGCGCGCCCAAACCTTTGAGGACGGCAACGTGTTCTGGCCGCCGCAGGTAGCACCAGCTGACGTTCTCCACACACAGGGTGAGCCCGGCGGCGTGCGCCGCTTCTGCCGCCCAGGCCGTGCTCTCCAGAAACGGGCCGACCAGCGCAGGATCGTCAATTCCAAGCCGCAGGCCATGCCAGGTGAGGGCCCGCGCTCCGACGTGTGTGGCCACCTCCAGCAGCTGCAGAAAACGCGCGCGGGTCTCCTCGCGCATGCGGGCGTAGGGGGACCAAAGGTCGAAGAGCGTCGCGTAGAGGTGCAGCGAGTGGATCCGCACGCCGCTCGCCCGCGCGCGCTGCGCCAGCACCGCCGCAAAATCGAGCCGATACTCGCTCTCCGTCTGCAGGAAAACCTCGACGAGGGAAAAGCCCAACTCAGCGGCAAGATCGAGCGCGTCTTCCGTGAGGGTGTGGGGATAAAAACAGGCGGTGGAGAGGCCGATCTGCTCAGGGTTCACCGATGCGCACCTGTCCCAGCGTGAAGTAGTCCTCAGGGAGGCGCGTCCCATCGGGGAGCCAGGTCGCGGCGCGGGATTGCGTCTCCCAATTGTAAACGCCGATGTTGATGTTGTAGACGCCGGGCGGCAAAGAACCCGCGGTGGCCGTGAAAACGCGCTCCTCTTCGATGAGATCCCCTGCCCGCCAGGTCCAGAGGGGAAAAAGCCCCCACCCCGGCGCGCCATCGGCCTGCGCCACGGGCAACGCCTCGGGCGCCGCCAGATGCACGAAAACACTATCGGTCGAGGCCCCGGTCCCCAACGCCTGCCACAGCAGGCACACGCGCAAGACCGCGCCATCCCACACCGGCTCAGCCTGCAGCAGGCGCGCGACGCCGCCAAACTGCGCCTTCCAGCCAACGGCCTCTCCCGCGGAGGGAGACACGTTCCCCGCGTAGTGCAGCGTCATCGCGCCATCCGCGTGATATTGCGTGACATAAGTGGCATCCAGCTGCCGCGCTCGCTCGTACACCGTAGCTTCCACGACCGGCCCGCCGCGCATGTCCACGTGATAAGGGCCGAGCTGCTGCGCTTCCGGGCCCAGAGCGGGCACACTCCAGCTCTCCGTAAGGGGCGCGACGCCCGTGCTCAGCGCGGCAAAATCGCCCAAGGTGACCCGCACGGGCGCCAAAGTCATGCCCCAATACCCCAGCGGATAGGGCGCCCGACGCGGCGTATAGCGATCAGGATAGTTAATCACCAGCGCGGAGCGCGCGGGGCCTCCCTCCGCCAACGCCTTCACCAGCTGCGCCTGCAACGCGGCGCCGTGTTCGTACATCCGCTGAAAACTCAGGAGCAAGAGCACACTCTGCACGGCCACCAACACCAGGGCGAGCTTCCCTACCAGACGCCCGCGACGCTGGCGAGCCGCCGGCAGCAGCGCTCCCGCCCACAGCAAGGCAGCGCCAAAGGCGCTCAAGTAGAACAGGCGCGAGGAAAGGTTCACGTAGGCATAACTCAGGCCCACATAGGTCGAGAGCAGTTGAAGGCCGTACCAGCTCAAGCCAAGGCCGAGGAGCCACCAGCGGCGTCGCAGGGACAACAGCAGCAGCAATCCGCCCGCCCCGGCGAGCATGAACAGGTGCAGCGAGGCCGGCGACATGACGGGGAATCCCTGCACAAAGCCGACCATTGGAAAAACCAGCCCCTGGAGCAGATACCACAGCACTTCAGGTTCCAGAGCCAATCCCGTGACGCCTTCATACTTGGGGGCCTGAATCCAGAAGAGCAGATAGGCCACGGTGACCGGCGCGAAGAGCCATAACGCCGGCGAACGCCGCCAGGTGCGCCAGGAGCGGGACTCGCGCCATTCGAGGAGCAGCAGCCAGGGCAGCAACTGCACGGCGCTTTCCTGCACCGCAATGGCGGCGAGGTACGCCAGCAACGCCGCCGTCAATGCCAGCTTCGAGGCGCGTCGGCGCGCTTCCAGATACTGCCATACCGTCACCAGCATGAAGAAAGTGACCCAGCTTTGCTGCGGCGCGGCCCAGGCCACGGCTTGATGCGAGAGGGGGTAGAGCGCGAACAACAGCGCCGTCCCGCGCGTGAGGGGACGTCCCAGCCGCAGGGTGCGGCCCACGCGCGCTACCAACACCACATTGAGGAGGTGCACCGCAATCTGAAAAGCGTGCAGCGGCAGGGCGTCGAACGTCCCGTCCGCCCGCATGAAAAGCCGATTGATGAGCAGGGTTCCGGGGCGATAAAAGTGGTATTCCGGTAGCGGGGTCAGCAGCT
>JAAZNO010000148.1 GCA_012798275.1 Chloroflexota bacterium | reverse complement strand
CCGTCTGCCCGGGGAGCGTCAACGCCGTGAACAGCACCAAAATCACGCCGGCGATCAGGACGCCCCGGCCCGTGGAAAAGCGCTGCAGGGTGATCGAGAATCGTTTCCATGTTGACATAGGAGTTGACATGTTCCTCCGCCCATCACCGGGGATGACAAGGTGAGTCGTGAATTGTGAGCCGTGAGCGGATACTCACGGCTCACTGATCCCTATTTTCTGAGAAGATCTCCGCCAGGGCTACCACCTGGCGTGATGTTCTTCAGCAAAGCCCAACAAACCGTCCAGCTTCAACGTCTCGCCCTCATCGGTGACGGCGGTGCCGTTGTAATGTCCGAACAGCTGGTGCACCTCGCTGGTGATGACGAGCAGATTCGTCGCGGCGGTACGGTCGTAGAAGGGGGTGAAGGTCAGGTCCAGGCGGCCATCAGGCGCGACCATGCGCCAGGGGCGCGTGAAGTCGTGCGGATCATACGTGAAGTGCACCGCTCCAAGTTTGTGGATGCGCCCTTCGAGGATGACCGCGTTCTCCGTGGCGGCGGACGTGTCGCCGAAGCCAAATCCCAGGTTCAGGCCGATGCGGCGCCCGTCGGGCAGGAATCCCGACGCGCTGGCCCACACCCAAAACGAGCGGTACTCCCACACGCCGCGGCCCCAGTCGAGATTGCCCAGGTGCACGTCCGGGCGCACCTCCTGTCGCTGTCCGCCCGTCTCGATCCAGCCCTCGGCGGGGAGACAGTTGATTTTGCGGTTGTAGTAGAAGCGTTTCTTCCCGATGGGGATGGTGATGACTAGCGACTCGTGCTCCGGCGCCAGGTGCAGGAACACCTCGGCGGCGAGACCGTTGCCGCCAAAACCCGGCCAGCTGACCGAGAGCCGGCGTCCCGTCGTTTCCGTCTGGAACGCCATGCGCACCCCTTTCCCCTCATAGCGGCTCACGCCTTCCGTGCTGTTGCGGGGCAGGGTGATGTGGCTCACGAGCGGGAGGGTCAGCGTTTCTTCGTGATGGGAGCGCGCCGCGAAATCTATAACGTACGCGAAGACCTGTCCTGCGTAGCCCAGATCCGCCAGCGTGAAGGAGTAGAAGTGTGAGGGGGTCATCACGCCGTAATAGTCCCAGCGTTTGATGCGGAAACGCTGGAAGAGGCGCGTCACTGGCGGATAGAAGCGCGCCGCCTCCAGATTACAGTCCCAGAGGGGACGTCGCGCCCAGCCGATGGCCGTAAGATTGCCTTGAGCATCCAGCAGGGGTGAGGGCTCTGTCACTTCGTGTTGAGGCTGTAGCAATTGTGTCATAGGTGCACCTCCTGAATCTATTCTACTATGATTTGCGACTTTCGAGAATAGCAATCCGTGAGCCGTGAGGTGAGAGCTGTTGCAGTCTTTTCTCAGAAAATGGCTCACGGATGAACACGGATTCCACAGATCAGAAAAGGTAATGCGAACTTCAGTGCGCTCTTGGTCGCCTGCGCTGGAATGAATTCCGAGTTTGCTACGTCAAGTTCGCTGAAGCGAGCTCCCCAACAACGCGCTTCAGCGCGGTTGGCTCGTGTCAGGCTGGGGATGGAATCCCCAGCTTGACTCACTCACATCTTCGTGCTCGCCGGGGGGCGCGGCGTCTGCTTGCGCCTGCATTGCAGTGGAGTCTGCCATGCTTTGTGGTAAAATGTCAGCCTATGAGGCCGTTCTTTAGCCAGGTGCTGCGAAGTGGGCAGTGCCTGAGGAGTCAAACATGAAATCATTGCAAGAATTAATCCGCCGTGAGGGAGTGTATTTGGGGAAAGGCATCCTCAAGATTGATAGCGTCATCAATCATCAGGTTGACGCCACGATCATGTTGGAGGCCGGGGCGGAATTCGCGCGCCGCTTTGGGGCTTACGAGCCGACCCGCGTCCTCACGGCTGAGGTTTCCGGCATCATCCCCGCGCTGACGACGGCTTACGCCATGGGGCTGCCGCTGGTGTTTGCCCGCAAGCACAAGCCGATCACGATGAAGGAGCCCGCCTTCGTGGAGTTCGCTCCCTCGCATACCAAAGGCGGTGAAGTGTCGCTCATGGTGTCGTCGGAATTCCTCCCGTCCTCCGATCGGGTGTTGATCATTGATGACTTTCTGGCGACGGGGCAGACGATTGACGCGCTCGCGCGGCTGGTGAAGCACGCGGGGGCGACGCTCATCGGCATCGGCACGTTGGTCGAGAAGCGCTTCGAGGGGGGGCGGGAGCTGCTCAGCTACCTGGACGTGCCCATCGAGTCCCTTGTCATCATCGAGGCGCTGCACGATGACGGCACGATCGTCTTCGCGGAGTGAGCCGTGACGGCCCGTGAGACCCTCGTCATTCTGGATTATGGCTCGCAATACACCCGGCTGATCGCGCGGCGGGTGCGTGAGCTGCGGGTGTACGCAGAGATTCTGCCGTGGGATGTGGCGTCGGAGCGCCTCACCGCCCTCAACCCGATCGGGATCATCCTCTCCGGCGGGCCGAACAGCGTCTATGAGGCGGCGGCGCCGGGCCTGTCGGAGGCCGTGCTGGCGTTGGGAGTGCCGGTTTTGGGAATTTGCTACGGGATGCAGCTGCTGACGCGCGCCCTTGGCGGGGAAGTGCGCCCCGGCGTGTCGCGCGAGTACGGCGCGACAGAGGTCACCGTTCTCCAGCCGCAGCACCCGCTCTTGGCGGGATTGCCGCCGACGTTGCAGGTGTGGATGAGTCACGGCGATCAGGTAGCGGCCATGCCTGCTGGCTTCGTGGAACTTGCGCGTAGTCAGAGCGGCGTTGTGGCGGCGATGGCGGATGACCGACGGCGGCTCTTTGGACTGCAGTTCCATCCTGAGGTGGCGCACACGCCGTTGGGAGGCGAGGTGTTGCGGCGCTTCCTTTTCGACGTCTGCGGCTGCGCGGGCGATTGGACGCCCGACGCCTTCATCACGGCGACGACGGCGCGCATCCGGCAGCAGATCGGAGACGGCGGCGTGGTGTGCGGCCTGAGCGGCGGCGTGGATAGCGCGGTCGCGGCGGCGCTCGTCCATCGCGCGGTCGGCGAGCGCCTCACGTGCATTTTTGTGGAGACTGGGCTGTTGCGCCAGGATGAGGCGGCGCAGGTTGAGGCGACCTTCCGCCAAACGTTGGGGATGCGGCTGGTGGTGGTGGATGCGGCGGAGCGGTTCTTCACGGCGCTTGCTGGTGTCACCGAACCGGAGCAGAAGCGACGCCTCATCGGCGAGCAGTTCATCCGCGTTTTCGAGTCCGAGGCGCGGCAATTGCCGGGGGTGCGCTTTCTGGCGCAGGGCACGATCTACCCCGATGTCATCGAGAGCGCCGGGGGACCTGCTGCGCGGCGCATCAAGAGCCATCACAACGTGGGCGGCCTGCCAGAGCAGATGGCGCTGACGCTGGTTGAGCCGCTGCGGGAGCTCTTCAAAGATGAAGTCCGCGAAGTGGGGCTGGCCTTGGGGTTGCCTGAGGAGCTGCTCTGGCGTCATCCCTTCCCCGGTCCGGGGTTGGCGGTGCGCATTTTGGGCGAGGTGACCCCTGAGCGGGTCAAGCTGCTGCAGGCCGCGGACGCGATCTTCCTGGCCGAGCTGCGCGCTGCCGGCTATTATCGCCAGACGGCTCAAGCTTTTGCGGTCCTGTTGCCGGTGCAGAGCGTGGG
>JAAZNO010000147.1 GCA_012798275.1 Chloroflexota bacterium | reverse complement strand
GCCATCCTCACGGTAGACCTGATGCCCCAGGGACAACGCAGCTTCGGCATCACCCCCGCCATCTTCGGCCTGGCGGCGCTGGGATTGGAAACGCTGCTCGCCGCCGCGCAACGCCGCCTCAGCCCCCCGCTCCGGCGCGTCGCGCCCCTCGCGCTGGTCGTCCTCCTCGCCTTCGAGGGCGGCAGCACGGTGCGGACGTATTTCGGCGAATGGGTCCGGCGCCCGGAGACCTACGAGATTTTCAACACGGAATACGTGCAGCTCGCCCAGGAAGCCGCCGCGCGCCTGGACGCCGGCGAGACGGTCGTCATTCAAGCGTTGCACTACAAACATCCCACAGTCATCTTCGTCGCGCCGCGCACCGTGGACGCCGTGTGGCTCTACGGCGGACGGAGCCTGGTCATCCCGCAGCGCGACAACCGCACGGTGACCTATCTCCGCGCGGCGGATAATCCCCTGGCGGATCCCATCGCCGCGCTGACGGCGGAGCTCACCGAACCGCTGGCGCCGCTCCCCGACCCCTTCGGCGGCACCGCCGTGACCCTGGCGCGCCTCAAGCCCGGCGCCCTGGAAGCGGAACGCGACCTGCCGGCGCAGGCCGCCTTCGCCGATGAGATCGAGATCCTCGACTGGCGCCTTCCCCCGACAACGCCCCGCGACGCTTCCGTGGAAGTGTTCCTGCACTGGCGCGCGCTGCGCTCAGTCGCCGAAGGGCGCGTCCTCAAAGTGCACCTGGTGGATGCCAACGGCGTCCTCTGGAGCCAGGGCGACGCCGCCACCTACCTTTCCGAACAATGGCACGCCGGCGACACCGTCTACGAGCTGGTCGAACTGCCCCTGCCCGACGGCATCCCCGCAGGACGCTACGAAGTCCAACTGGTTTTCGCGCGGGAAGGCGGGGGACAGCTCCCCGTGCTCCGCGAGGGGCGGCCCAGCGGCAGCGCGCTCGTCCTGGGGCCGCTCACCCTGGAAGTTGAAGGGCGCACGCTCAAGCCGCTTCAAGCGGGCGTGGACTTCGGCCCCCTGCGCGCGATCGCCTTCGAGGAGACGCTGCGCACCGCGACGCCGGGCAGCAGCATCGAATTCGAGGTCACCTGGCAGGCCACACAGGCCCCCGGGCGCGACATCACCGTCACCCTCACCCTGCGCGACGCGACGGGTGAGGCCCTCGTCACGCAGGAAACGCCGCTCGGCGCGAGCTATCCCACGTCGCTGTGGCAGGCGGGTGAGACGGTGCGGGTGATCTATCTGCTGCCGCTGCCGGCGCTCGCGCCGGGGCTGTATCAGCTCGGCCTCGAGGAGGTGGAAAACGGCGGCAGGCTCGCCGTGGGACAGGTTCAGGTCGCCGGGCAGGCGCGGCTCTACACAGCGCCGCCGCTGAGCCATCCGCTGACGGCGCAATTGGGGGAAGCCATCACGTTCCTCGGCTACGACCTCGCACCCGAGAGCCTGCGCCCCGGCGAGATGCTCTCCCTGCGCCTGGTCTGGCGCGCCGAGAGCCGGCCGGGCAGCGATGCCAAAGTCTTCGTCCATCTCGTGGGGGCGGATGGGCTGATCTACGGGCAGGACGACAGCGTCCCGGCGCAATGGCAGCGCCCCACCCTCGGCTGGGAAACGGGGGAAATCATCCTGGATGAGCACGCCGTCACCGTCAGCCCGCAAGCGCCGGCGGGAGACTACACGCTCTACATCGGCATGTACGAGACCGCGAGCTTCGCGCGGCTGCCCCTCACCGTCGCGGGGCAGCGTCAGCCCGACGACCGCCTGCAGCTCGCCGTCATCCGCATCGCCCCCTGAGCGCCGCCCGCCGTCTCAGCGGCGCCGCAACAGCACGATGCCTGCCAGCAATCCCAGCACGCCGCCGCCCAGCCACAAGACCCAGGTCGGGAACGCGCGCTGCCCCGGATTGAGCGCCCCTGGCGTCAGCTGAGTGACCGCATCCAGGCAAAAGGCGTCGCCCGATTCGCACGCGGAGGGATCCACAACCCAATCGCGGCTGCCGTCGTCGTTGGCGGTGAGCGCGGTGAAGAAAGCGCCGTCATCCCCTCCCAGCCAGCGGAAGGGCGAGGTGAAGCGCACGCCATCCTGCAACACGCCGAAGGAATACGGGGTCACCGCCGCGCCTTCGGCCACAAAATCCACGCCGATGTCGTCGCCGAAATCCGCCGACGGGCCCGGCGCCAGCAGCGCCAGCGCCTCATTCTGCGTCCCCATGCCGAAGCCAGGGTCAGTCGTCACGTCCAGAGTGCCGTGGCCCACGTAGAACAGCAGCCGTCCATCTGCCGGATCGAGATCATCCGCCGGGAAATGAGCGTCGTTGGAGGCATTCTCGGTCGCCACGATGAGGATGACCGTGCCGCGCGGGATGGCTGCCAGCGCCGTCAGCTGCGGGAAGATGAGGGAGCCTTCTTCCGTGCCGGTCCTGGTGTCGTTATCGGTCAGACGCCAACCGCGCAAATCCACGGTCGCCGGGCGGCGCACGAGGAGCTCCACCCAATCCCCGGTGATGGGGCGACCGTCGAGGCTGGCGTAGGACGTGCCGTTGTCGTTGATCCAGAGCTCATGGATGAGGACGTCATTGGGGCGCAAGGCCGGATCGTCAGCGGCAAGCGCCCGGAAACGCGCGGTGAGCGTCAACGGCGCGGTCACCGTCCATGACCACACCGGCGTGCTCGAAGGCGCAGCAATCCCTTCCCAACCCTCAAAAGCGTAGTCCTCGAACGGCGCCGCCGTGAACGCGACCTCGCTGCCCGCGAAGAAACGGCCCTCCGCCAGCGATTCGCCCTCCACGAAGACCGCGCCGCCCTCCGGCGGCTCGGCCGCCAGGCGCACCGCGAGCGGCTCCCCCTGCCCCAGGCTCGCCACAAAGGCCGTGCGCAACACGGCTGGTCGCTCCGCGATGAAAGCGCGCAGCGCGGCGACGTTGCCTTCCCAGGGCGTGAGCGCGGGCCAGCGCGCCTCTTCATACGGGATATCGGAGGCCAGCACTGCGGCGAGCGCGTCACACCGCGCGGTCAACGCCTCCGGCGCGAGGGTTGTATTGAGCAGCATCGCGGTGCGCACGCCGAAAGCGCTCCGAAAAGCGTCATTGGC
>JAAZNO010000703.1 GCA_012798275.1 Chloroflexota bacterium | reverse complement strand
TGCTGGTGCTCACCGGCATCAACGGGACGCTCAACACCACCTATCACCCCGCCATCATGGATTTGCAGAATCAAGCCGCCGACCTCGCTGCCCGTCAGGAGACGTTGCAGGGAGAAGTGAGCGGTCTGCGTCAGCGCCTCGATCGCCTCGAGGGATTGACGACGCGCATGGAGCGGACGGAGGCGGCCGTTAAAGCGCTGGACGGGGACGTCTCCACCCTCCGAGAGGAAATCACCGCGCTGGGGGCGGCGACCGACGTGCTCACGGAGCAAATCGCTACCGTCGAGGCGCGCACCGTGAAAGCGGAGACCTTCTTCCAGCGCCTGCAGGCCCTGCTGACGGAGCTCTTTGGTGATGCCAATGCCCCGTCGCCTGCGCCGCAGGCTCCCGTCGAACAGGAGGCGCAGCCATGACTGCCACGCAACCGTCTTCTGGCAACACTTTTGGACGCGCTGTAGGGACGTTCTTCAAATTCCTCTTGCGGCTGATCTTCGTCATCGTCCTGGGAGTGCTGATCGGCGCGGCGCTCTATTTCGGCGTGCCCTGGGTCTACCACACCTTTGTCCGCCCGGTGCAGGAGAACACCGCCCGCGTCACGGCGCTGGAGCAGCGGCTGACGCAAGAACAGACGCGCGCTCAAGCCGAGCTGCAAAGCCTGGAGGAGCGGGTGACGACGCTCGAGGCGGCATTGCAGGAAGCGCGCGATGCGGCCGCTGCCCGCGATGAGGCCTTGACTGCCCAATCCGAGGCGTTGAGTGCGGCGGACGCGCGCCTCGCAACTCTGGAAAAGGAACTGCTGCAGGCCGAGGCGGAGGTGAAAGCGCAGGCGGACAGCCTCACTGAGCTCCAGGCGGAGCTGGAAGTGCTGCAGGGCCTTGTCGTCGAAAACACCGCTGCTGTCAGCCAACAGGTCGGTGAGGTGGAAGGACGTGTGGCGCTGCTGCAGACGGCGCAGGACTTGCTCCGCGTGCGTCTGCTCTTGCTGGAGAAAGATCCACGCGCCGCCGCCGAGGCCACGACCCTCGCTGTTGCCCACCTGGAACGGGCGCGCGCGCTGGCGCCCGACCTGGACGCGGCCATCACGCCCTTGCAGGCCCGGCTGAGCGACTTGCGGACGTTGATCGAAGAGGGCTCGTTCCGCGTGGGATTGGAACTGGAAGCGCTGTGGGCTGAGGTGATGGAACTGGCGCTGCCCGCTCCCGTCCTGGAGACGGCGCCTGCTGCGGCTGTACCCGGCGCGCCGACGCCAGCGATTTCACCGATCTCTACTCCAACGGCGCCTGCTACGGGACGCGCCACGCCGACGCCGGCAACTCCACCGACACCTATGCTCCCGGCGCCCTGAACCCGAGATGTTGATATTCCACGTTAAATTTTCACTTCAAGGGACGTCAGGTGCTGGCGCAAACTACGCGAGCATGAAAATGTGAGTCGTGAGTAGAGACTGCGACGGCTCGCTACTCACGGCTCACTGATTTCTATTTTTGGGGATGCATGACCGACTCCGATGACCTGTTCCACTTCGAGCTGCTGGCGACGGAGGGCGAGGCCCGCGCCGGCCGCTTCATCACCGCCCACGGACCCCTGTCCACCCCGGTCTACGCACCGGTCGGCACCCAGGCGAGCG
>JAAZNO010000018.1 GCA_012798275.1 Chloroflexota bacterium | reverse complement strand
TGAACCTTTGTGAGCTGTAGCTTTTGCCCCTCCCCAACGGCGTTTGCGCCGGTGGGGAGGGGAGAAAAAATAAGGGGGTTTTGCAGGCGGGCTACGCCCGCCTGCAAAACTCCACAAAAAAAAGTTCCCCTTCCCCCCGCGCAGCGCATGGGGAAGGGGCCAGGGGATAGGAGGCAAAAGTTGATTCTCAATCTTCGAGGGTCACCATGAAATCTTGCGTTTTTTAGTCAGTGGCTGAACAGTCGCCATGTGAGTTGTGAGCCGCAACCCAGGGGCAGAAACTGTGACGACTCTCTTCTCACTGCTCTCTATTTTCGAAGGAGCACGACAAGATGAAGAATCCCATCACCGACGACCCGTATGATCTGCAGCGTTTCCTCCGCGCGCAAGAGCCCATCTACGCCACCGCCCTGGCGGAATTGCGCGGCGGCCAGAAACGCAGTCACTGGATGTGGTTCATCTTCCCCCAAATCGAGGGCCTGGGGCAAAGTCCGACCTCGAAATATTACGCCATCAAAAGCCTCGCCGAGGCGCAGGCCTACCTTCAGCATCCCCTGCTTGGACCCCGGTTGCAGGAATGCGCGGAAGCTGTCCTGGCCATTGAGGGCCGCTCCGCTGCAGAGATCTTCGGCTTCCCCGATGACCTGAAACTGCGGTCGTCTATGACCCTGTTCGCCGCGCTCGCCGGCCCCGATTCCGTGTTCGCGCGTGTGCTGGAGCGGTTTTACGGCGGCCGGCCCGATGAGCAAACCCTGCAAATAGGGGGCCTTCAGGATTTCACGGGGTCGCCGGGGGCTCCCAACCCCAGACCGCATTGATTCACACAGGAGAACCTGTGATTCTGATGAAGCGCCGGCCGCCTCCTCTTGACAGATAGAACATCTGTTTTATACTAAAGATGGAGGACAACGATGGGCCCCCTCGAAAAGCTGCACCTGCTGACGCAAGCCGCCGCCTACGAACCCGCCGAGGACGTAAGCCTCACGGGGACGCCGCTGCCCGACGCCCCCACGCCCGAAGAGCTGACCGGTTGCATCCACTACGCCGCTACCCCCAAGGGACACATTCCCCTCCTCAAAACGCTGGTCTCTTCCGCCTGCGAGCGCGATTGCGCCTATTGCCCCTTCCGCGCCGGCAGGGACTTCCGCCGCGCCACCTTCACCCCCGACGACCTCGCGGCGCTGTTCCTGCAGCTCTACCGCGCGGATCTCGTCCAGGGGATTTTCCTCAGCTCCGGGCTGGTCGGCGGGGGGCCGCGCACGCAGGATCGCCTCCTCGAAACCGCCCTGCTGCTCCGCAAACGCTACGGCTTCCGGGGCTACCTCCACCTCAAAATCATGCCCGGCGCGGAACGCGATCAGATCGCCGCGGCCATGGCGCTCGCCGATCGCGTCTCCCTCAACCTGGAGGGACCGAACGCGCGTCGGCTGAGCTTCCTCGCGCCGCACAAGAACTTCGGCGAGGACCTCGTGCAGCGCCTTCAGTGGATTCACGAGCTGCGCGAAGCCCAGGGCGGACGCGGGCCGAGCACGACGACCCAGTTTGTCGTGGGCGCGGCAGGCGAAAGCGACGCCGAATTGCTCCTCACCACCGAATACCTCTATCGCCATCAACGCCTGGCGCGCGCCTATTTCAGCAGCTTCCACCCGGTGAGCGATACCCCCCTGGAAACGCTGCCGCCCTCCCCGCCCCGACGCGAGCTGCGGCTCTACCAGGCGTCGTTCCTGCTGCGCGATTATGGCTTCAATGCCGAAGAGCTGCCCTTCGACGCCCACGGGAACCTGCCCCTCGCGGAAGATCCCAAGGTCGCCTGGGCGGAGCAACACCTCAGCGATAACCCCGTGGAATTGAACCGCGCTTCCCGCGAGCAGCTGCTCCGCATTCCCGGCCTGGGACCCAAGAGCGTCGAGCAGATCCTCGAGGCGCGGCGCAAGGGGACGCTACGCGATCTGAGCCAGCTGCGCCAGCTGGGGCT
>JAAZNO010000146.1 GCA_012798275.1 Chloroflexota bacterium | reverse complement strand
CAGACAGTAAGTAGATAATTGAATACAGGTCGGCCGCATAGGCGTACACCCCAATTTGGGATACAATGGATGACGATCCATTGTCGGCGGCGAGGGTGTTCTCCGGCTCCTGGTTGCCCGGGATCTCCCCGGTGACTTCTCTCGAAGTGTGTAACCCCACGCCCCGCTGTGCGCTTCTAACGCAGATTGTGTGCAGCTCCCCGGACGGACCTGGTTGTAGCAGTTCGGGTCAGCCGAAGCCAGGTGTTGTCTCCGTCGGGGGCAGCCAGGCTCTCATTAGCACGAGGCTGTTGCCGGCGGATGAAGTTGGGGTGTACCCCTCTGCGGCCGACGAGTGGCTCTAGCATATGCCTACAAGGAGGGCCTATGGAAACTACAGAACGTCCCGAAATGGTGTTGGCCATTGACTTCAGTTTGGACCGGCTGGATGTCGCCTTGCGCGGGCCAGCGCCTCCCTGGATCTGGGGGCATCGCGCCTATGCAAACAACTGGGCCGGCTACCAACAACTGAAGCAGGATCTGCTCGCGGAACTCCAGCGTGTGAGCCCCGTGCAGTTCACCGCCGTCGGCGAATCTACCGGCCCCTACTGGTGGCACGCCTTCTACCAGTTCAGCCACGATGCCGAACTGGCTCCTTTTGACCCCCAGTTGGCCTTACTCAATCCTGCCCACGTTAAGGGCTACCGCAAGGCGTTGGCCGAGCAGGATAAGACCGATCCCGATGATGCCCGGCTCATTGAGCGCTATTACCGCAGCGTGGGCATCGAACATCCCTACCAGTTTGCCGACCGCTATTTGCGTTTGCGCACCTTCAGTCGCGCCTATGCCCGGGTGCTCCATACCCTGGCCGCCGAAAAAGCCTATTTCGTGGCGGTGCTCTATCTGTGGGGCAGTGAATATCAACGGCGCGCGGTGCGTCCCTTCAGTGATCTCTTGGGCGTCACCAGCCAGTTCATTGTGGATGAATATGCTGATCTCCAACAACTCAGCGCCATCCCCGAAGCCGAACTCGCGGCGTTGCTGGAGCAGCATTCGCACCATACCTTACGCCAGCCACAAGAGACCGCCCAGAAATTGCACCAAGTCGCGCAAAACTCCTATCCGCTCCCCGCGCCCTTGGGCCAGGCTTTGCATCAAGTGCTGCAGCTCACTTTGGAACTGATACGCGTTTTGTCGGACAACCAGAATGCGTATCGGCAACTGTTGGAAGCCGAATTGGCCACCCTCCCGGAAGCGCAGCGTGCCCTGGCCTACAAGGGGTTGGGCCCGGTGTTGGTGGCGGGGTGTTTGGCCGAAATCCAGGACACCACCCGCTTCACTACCGGTACCAAGTTTGACCGCCGCACGCAAACCGACCGCCCGCGTACCTATCGCGACGGCCAAGCCGCGGTAGCCAAACTGGCCGGGCTCTGGTGGCCCAAGCAAGATTCGGGCCACGTGCAGGGGGTTCAGCCGCGCCTCGCTCGCGAGCGTAACCCCTATCTGCGCTTCTGGTTGGTCCAGGCGGCTTACACCTTGCAGCGGTACCAACCGGAGTATCAGCAGTTCTATTGGCAAAAGTATCGTGAAGCCCACGACCATCACCATCGGCGCGCGCTGATTCTCACCGCGCGCAAGGCGACCCGCCTGATCTTTGCCCTGCTACACAAAGGTCGGTTGGCCTGCCTGGAGGAGGGAACCCTGACCTGAGGCGGTGTCCCGTGACACCTCCAGCCGCATAGGTGGAGCGCCAGGTGCGCACCACGTCCAACCTGCACTCAATTTTTAAAGTGCCTCAGAGCGCGGGGTATTGCCCTCTGCCTGTTTTTTGCCTCAAAAGATGCACTTTTGGGGTCTTGACAATTACCGGATTCTTCGAAAATAGAGATCAGCAGGTCAGCAGTCAGCGAATCAGCTTCTAACCCGTGAGATCCGTGGTCATCTGTGAGCTATTTCCCGCGCGCCCGGCCCCTACGCCGCCGCATGGACCTCGGCGGCAATCTCCCCGTCCTGCACTTCCACACGCAGCAGCATCCCCGGCGCCGTCTGCTGCACCGAGGTGATGATCTCCCCGCTGACGCCATGTCGCACAATCGCGTAGCCGCGCCGCAACACCGCATGGGGATTGAGCGCCTCCAGACGGGCGACCAGCCCTGTCACCCGCTGCTCCGACAGACGCCGCCGGGACAACCACGCACGCTCAAGGCGCGCCCCCAGCTCGTCCACCCGCTGCCGGGAATTCGCCAGACGCACCCCCGGTGCAAGATGCGTCAACGTGTGCGTCAGGCGTTCCAAAGCCCGCTCGCGTTCCGCCAACGCCGCCTGGAAGCCCCGCTCCAGCCGCCAGACCTGTTGCGCCAATCGCGCGGCGAGCTCTTCGCGATCGGGCGTCGCCAGTTCCGCCGCAGCCGACGGGGTAGGAGCGCGCACATCGGCGGCAAAATCCGCCAGCGAAAAATCCGTCTCATGCCCCACGCCGCTGATGACCGGAATCCGCGAGGCGGCCACCGCCCGCGCGACACGTTCATCATTGAACGCCCACAGGTCCTCCAGCGAACCGCCCCCGCGCACCAGCAAGATCACATCCACATCCTCGCGCGCATTGAGCGCCGACAGCGCGGCGACGATCTGCGCGGGCGCCGCCTCTCCCTGCACCGCGGTCGGGGCCAGCAACACCCGCGCCAGGGGATAACGACGGCGCAGGATGTTCAGCACGTCGCGGAAAGCGGCCGCCATCGGCGAGGTGACCACGCCGATGCAGCGCGGATACGGCGGCGCGGCCCGCTTGCGCGCTACATCGAACAGCCCTTCCGCTTCCAGCCGCGCCTTGAGCCGTTCGTATTCCTGATACAACGATCCCTGGCCGGCCGGCTGCAAAAAATCCACATAGAGCTGATAGCGTCCGCCGGCCTCATACACCCCCAGATGGCCATGCGCCACAATCTGATCTCCGGCGCGCGGCAGCAGGAACAGAGCCTGCGCCTGTGTGCGCCAGATCACACACGCCAGCTGCGCCCCGGCATCTTTGAGGGTGAAATACACGTGTCCCGACGCCGGCCGGGAGAAATTGCTCACCTCGCCAGCAACCCAGACGCTTTGCAGCACGGCATCCTGCTCCAGCAACGAGCGAATGCGCCCGGTGATTTCGCTGACCGAAAAGGGATTTTCTGGCCCACCAAACAGCCCCAGTTGATTCCACATCGCGCCCTCGCTACAATCGTGTGTCCCCATGCACGCCTGAACGTGCGCACGATTGTACGTCAAAACCGTCAACTTTGCCAGCACCCTTCCTTTATTGCGCAGATGGTGTACAATGGGAGGCAGGGCCGCCATTCCAAGGCCGGGCAGTGCCACAACAAAGCTCTGCCCCGGAACACCGGCTTTGACGTCGATATTCAAAACGTGCTATCAACACCAAGAAGTCAGAACAAGGAGTCAGAACATGGAAGAACAAATGCTGGAACAATTCCTGGGAATCGTGCGCGATGGCGCTTTTGAAATGCTGTGGCCCGATTATGCCCCGGCCGGCGCGGTACGGCTCACCACCGTCCAGATGGGCAAAGGACGCGCCCCGGAAAGCGCGGAGCTCGATCTGAGCAAGCTCGAAGGGCAGGCAATCATGATCGCGGGCTACGACGACGGCGACTGGATCTACGAGGCGCAGGTCGTGGATCAGGCAGGACCGATCCTGACCATGGTCGTGGACGCTCTGTTTGGCGAAGAGGACGAATTCGACATGGAGTCCGACGACGAGGAGTTCGAGGACGACTTCAGGGTTGACGCCGCCTGACGGCTGCCGCCATTCCTGCCGTGACCTGCAAAGAAATCGCCTGCCACCCCGTCCGGCGGCAGGCGATTTCTTAAGACCTGAGCATCCCCGGCCCTGACGCCATGGAACAGAGTCTCTCAGAAACCCAGCGTCGTGTGGCGGATTTTCTCGCCGCACACGCCCTGGAAGCGCCCCTCATGGAGCGGCTGCTCGATCTCGTCTCCGAAGTAGGCGAACTGGCCCAAGCTGCCCTCGCGACGTCGGAGTATGGGCGCGCGCCCTTCACGGTCACCGCGGCGTGGCGCGAGGAACTCGGCGATGTGACCTTTGCGCTGCTCGGTGTCGCCGCCGCGAGCGACGTAGATCTGGCGACCGCGCTCGAGGACGCGCTGGAGAAGCTGGCTCGCCGGCTCGCCGCGACCGGCGACGCCGCCTCTGGACGTTGAGGACCACGCCATGCAGGTCATTCTGACCCACGAGAACGCCGATTTTGACGCCATCGCCAGCCTGGCGGGAGCGCACAAGCTCTTCCCCGCCGCGCTGGCCGTGCTGCCGCGCCGCATCAACCGCAACGTCCAGGCGTTCCTCAGCCTGTATCGGGCAGAGCTCCCCTTCATCACCCCGCAGGAGCTGCCGCGCGGACGACGCATTCAGCGCGCCATTCTCGTGGACACGCAAGGCCTCACCTCCGTGCGCGGCATGGGACCCGACCTGCAAGAAGTGCTGGTAATGGATCATCACGCGCCGCCCGAGACGCTGCCCTCCGGCTGGACCTTCCGCGGCGAGCCGCTCGGCGCCAACACCACGTTGATGGTCGAAGCGCTCTCCGCCCGCCTCATCCCCATCAGCCGCATCGAGGCGACGCTCATGCTCGCTGGCATCTATGAGGACACCGGCAACCTCACTTACGCCTCGAGCACCGCCCGCGACCTGCGCGCCGCCGCCTGGCTCCTCGATCACGGCGCCAGCCTCGACATCGCCAATCAATTCCTGCACCACCCGCTTACCGCCGAGCAGCACCTCCTTTACGAAGCGCTGCTCGCCCACATCGAAACCCTGCAGCTTGGCGGACACTCCATCGTCCTCACCTGGGCGCAGGCGCAGGCCGGCCTCGACGAGGAGATCTCCACCCTGGCGCACAAGCTGCGCGACCTGCTCGAGCCCTCAGCGCTCTTCGTCCTGGTAGGGATAGATTCCCACACGCAACTGGTCGCCCGCAGCACCACCGATGACATCAACGTGGATGCCGTGGCCCAACACTTTGGGGGACGCGGCCACAGCCGCGCGGCGGCGGCCCTCCTGCGCGACCGCTCTGTGGAAGCGGTGCTGTCGGAACTGCGCGCCGTCCTGCCGCAATTCGTCCACCCGCGTCACACCGTCCAGGATTTGATGTCGTTCAGCGTGCGCACCGTCCATCCCAACGACCTCATCGAGGACGTGGCCCGGCGCATGGTCCAGACCGGGCATGAGGGCTTCCCCGTCGTGGATGACCAGGGCCGGGTAGTCGGATTGATCACCCGCAACGCCGTGGACCGCGCGCTGCAGCACAATTGGGGCACTCAACCCGTGGGCCGCATCATGGACGCGGGCGAGGTGCAGGTAGCGCCGGAGGATTCGGCAGAGCGCGTGCGCGCGCTGATGATCGAAAAAGGCTGGGGGCAGATCCCCGTGGTGAAGCAGGGCCGCCTCATCGGCGTCGTCACCCGCACCGATCTCATCCGCCTCCCGCCTACCGGGCCCGAAACTGAACGCCAGGAGATCAGCCGGCGGATGGACAAGGCTTTCCCTGCCCCGCTGCTCGACCTCATTCGGCGCATCGGCGAAAAAGCCGCCGCGCGCGAAGAGCAGCTCTATTTTGTGGGCGGGATCGTGCGTGACCTGCTGCTGGAACAGCCCATTTTCGACGTAGACCTCGTGGTCGAGGGCAACGCCGTGACGTTGTGCCGCGAGCTCATCCAGGAATTTGGCGGCGAAATTCGCGCGCACAGCCGTTTTGGCACCGCCAAATGGCTGCTCGACCCGGCGGTCTGGCGTCGCGTGGCGCCCGAGCTGCCGGACGCGCAGCTGCAACAGCTCCCCGGCTTCATTGATTTCGTCACGGCGCGCACGGAATTCTACACCAGCCCCACCGCCCTGCCGACCGTCGCCTGGAGCTCAATCAAGCAGGATCTGCACCGGCGCGACTTCACCATCAACACACTGGCGATCCGCCTCAGCCCAGCACACTGGGGGCAGCTGCTCGACTTCTACGGCGGGCGGGCCGACCTGGAAGCCGGCGTCATCCGCGTGCTCCACAGCCTCAGCTTTGTGGAAGACCCCACCCGCATCTTGCGCGCGGCCCGTTTCGAGGCGCGGCTGGGCTTTCACCTCGATCCGCGCAGTGAGGCGCTCATCGCCGAGGCGCTGCCCCTCCTCGACCGCGTGACCGGCGGGCGCATCCGCCACGAGCTGGAGCTGATTTTTAACGAGGCGCGCCCGGAGGCGGCGCTCGACCGGCTCCAGACGCTCAAGGCGCTCCAGCAAATTGATCCTGCCCTGGCCAGCGACGGGCGCGTGCACAGCATTTTCAGCCGCCTGCGGGAATCGCTCGACGCCAAATTCTGGAAGCTGGACGAAGACGACCTCGTGGCGCTCCACTGGACGCTCTTCCTGTACGGCGTCACGCCCGAGGCCCGCCGTCGCATCGCCGCGCGGTTGATGATGCCACGACGCCTCACCGACGCCCTGCTGCAGCTCGACACGCTGCGGGAAGCGCTGCAGCAGCTTTCCACCCTCGACCAGCCGGGCGACATCGTGACGCTCCTGGAGTCGCTCACCTCGCCACTGCTCGCCGCCGGCTGGCTGTTGGCCGAAGATGCGAGCGTGAAAGACAAGATCCTCCGGTACTGGACGACATGGCGCCACGTGCAGCCGCTGCTCACCGGCGCTGACCTGAAAGCCCTGGGGTTCCCGCCCGGCCCCCTCTATCGGCGTATGCTGGAGACGCTCCGTTTCGCCCAGCTCAACGGCGAAATTGAAACCCGCGACGACGCGCTCGGCCTTGTCCGCGCACTCGCCGCGGAACACGCCGACGCCGGCCCCGACGCGACCTGAGGACCAACCCGGCCCATCCAAAAATCCACAAATCGAAGCAGCTTATGCGACCTTTCTACCCTTCTTACCAGGCTTTAGCGTTGATGGATCAGCTCATGGAAGCGATCGGCAAACGGGTGCCGGGCTACCAGGGCCGCGTCGGCGCGTGTTGGTACTGGCGACTCCCTGGCGGTATCCTGGTCACCTTCGCGCTGAACTACAGCGTCACCGAGCAGCGCTGGGACATTCTGGAAGCCGAGGCCGCCACGCCGCGCGCCGGCATCTTCAACGCCGCGAGCTTCCCCTTCGCCGCCTACGGCACGCTCGTCACTTCCCCGCCGTTCATCCACGACCTGGACGGCGAGGCCGAATGGGCCAACCGGCTCTATTTTCAGACCGGGTACCTCATCGAGGACGCCATCCGCTGGCTGAGTGTCCTCACCGCCGCGATCCTGGACCCGCAGGTACAGCCCCCGGCGTCTTTTCCGCAGCTCACCGCGCTGGAATGCGAGCTCGTCCGCCATGCGCTGAACGCGCTCAACGGCCATTTCCAGATCAAGGCGCTCCACGCGGCCTTTGGCGATCGCATTTCACAACGGGAGCTCTCCCGGCT
>JAAZNO010000145.1 GCA_012798275.1 Chloroflexota bacterium | reverse complement strand
AGGATCTGCTCGATCACGCGATTGCGATCCACTGTGGTGATCATCGAAAGGGCCGCGGTGCGCAGGGTTTCAGCCTCGCGGCGGCGTTGCTGCTCGGCGGCGAAGAGGCGGGCATTCTCCATGGTGACCCCGATTTGATCGGCAAGCACTTCCAGGATGAAGAGGTCTTCTTCGCCAAAGGCATTGAGATTCACGCTCTGGACGTCGAGCACGCCGATGGGCTCGCCTTTGGCTTTCACGGGCACGGCGATTTCGGAGCGCGTTTCGGCCAGTTCTTCTATCCGCCAGTAGCGCGGCTCTTGGGTGACATCATTGATTACCAGGGGCTGCCCGTGGGCCGCGACCCAGCCGCAGATGCCCTGCACGCCGGGCTCCAGTTCGATGGTGCGGTCAGGCGTCATCTCGAAGCCGGCTTTGGCCCGCAGGGTGAGCCGTTTCTGCGTCGGGTCTATCACCAGGATGAGCACATAGGCGTAGTTGAAGGTCAGCCGGATCAGCTCGACAATTCGTTGCAGCAGCTGTTCGGGATCGAGGAGGGAGCTCACTTGCCGGCTCACTTGCCATACCAGCAGCAGCTGCCTGGCGCGCCGTTCCAGGTCGTCTTGCACCCGGCGGCGCTCGTCGAGTTCCGCCTGTACTTGCTGGAAGAGCCGGGCATTTTGGATGGCAATGGCAGTCTGGTCCGCCAGCGCCTTGAGATATTCCAGATCAACGCTGCGGAAAGCGCCGACTTCCGGGCTTTGCAGATCGAGCTGCGCCAGCACCTTCCCTTCATGGATGATGGGGAGGACAAGCTCCGCGCGGGTGGAGGGGACAAATTCCCAATAGCGGGGATCCTGCCGGACATCGTCTACGACCACGATGCATTGATGTTCGTGGGCATAGCCGATGAGGCCCTTTCCCAGCACCAGCGGCGTGCTCATCGCCAAAGCGGTCTCCTCGGGAGTGAATCCCAGCAGCTGGTTGATCTCCTGATATCCCTCGGCCTCGTTGACGAGGAGCACAGTGCCATGGGCGGCGCCGGTGATCAACATGGCCTCTTTGGCCAGCAGCTCAAAAATCGCATTGATCTCGAAGGTGGCGTTGATGGTGCGCCCCAGGCGAGAGAGGGAGGCAAGGCGGGCATTTTGGGCTTCGAGTTCCTGACGCGTCCATTGCAGTTCCGCCGCCCTTTCCACGTCGCGCGCGTCAATGGGCTGTGGGTGTTGCCGCGCGACGGCGTCGTAGCCGGCGAGCATGTCTTCCAGCAGCGCAGACAGGTGCGGGGCGACGTCGCTCAAGGGTGCGCCGGGGATTTCCTCTAGCAGCTTGTGGAGCGCGGTTTTCTGGAGTGCGGCGATCTGGCCGCGAGGAAATCCACTCGCGGCGCAGGCCTCTCCGATGGCGGTCGCGGTAGCTGGTGCGTCGTGCTGCGTCATTTCAGCATAACCCTGCGCCAAATAACGCTGCAGCTCCTGGCGGGTGATCGTCATGGCAGCCCCTTTTTACCGAACACAAACCCAAATGACGGCTTTTACCCTTATATTATAACCTGAGTTTGTCATTTTGGGGATGGTTGAAAAGGGGCGGCAAGATGCACAAACAGACTTCGGTGACTCGCCTGCGCAAGCCACCGAAGTCTGCCGGATTGAGAGAGGGCGGGCCGCGGCTCAGGATTTGGGTCGCTCCTGCAGGGTCAGGCGGATGTCGCGCTCGGCGCCGTCACGCAGCACGGTGAGGGTCACCGTCTGCCCCGGCCGGCTCTGAGCGCCCAACACCGAGACCAGCTCGTCGAAGCTGCGGATGGGGACGCCGTCAAACGCGATGATGACATCTCCTCCAACGGCGACTTGCCTCCCTCCGATGGTGACTTGCCGCGTGCTGCCTTGCAGGCCGGCCTTATCCGCCGGGCCGCCCGCGATGACCTCCATCACCAGCGCGCCGCGTTGCTCGGCGGGCAGATCCATGGCCGTCGCGATCTCGGAGGTCAGGCTCGTGCCGCTGATGCCGATCCACGGATGGGCGTAGGTGCCTTTCTCGATGAGCACCGGCACGACGCGCTGGACGATCGTGGCCGGAATGGCGAAGCCGATGCCCACGGACGCCTGCACGGGCGAGACGATGGCCGTCGTCACGCCGATGACCTCGCCCTGTTCGTTCACCAGCACCCCGCCGGAGTTGCCCGGATTGATGGGGGCGTCGGTCTGGATGATGTCGGGGATGCTGTACTGGCTGCCCAGCGTCTCACCGACGGCGAGCGAGCGTCCAATCGCGCTGACGAAGCCGACGGTCATGGTGTTTCCCAGGCCGAAGGGGTTGCCGATGGCGACGGCGAGTTGTCCCACGCGAGCCTCTGCCTGAGCCATGCGCACCGGTCGCAGCTTCGCTTCCGGCGCCTCGACTTTGAGCACTGCCAGATCGCTGTCGGGGTCAGAGCCGATCACTGAGGCGACTGCCGTCGTGCTATCGGAGAACTGCACGACGATGCGTGTCGCGTTCTCAATGACGTGATAGTTGGTGACGATGTGCCCCTCCGTGTCCCAGACGAAGCCGGAGCCGGCGCCTTCTTCGGAGGGCAGCGGCAGGTCCTCGGAAAAGGGCAGGATCATCCCGCCGCTGCTTTGTTGGGTGACCCGAATGCTCACTACCGAGGGATTCACCCCGGCGTAGATGGTCTCCAGGGCGTCCTGGAGCGCGGCGAGCACGCCGGCCTGGTCCGGCAATGGCGTCCTGTCCGCCTCAGAGACGCTGGCAGGCGT
>JAAZNO010000144.1 GCA_012798275.1 Chloroflexota bacterium | reverse complement strand
CACCTTGGGCGCTACAACGGCGCGGCAGTAGGGCTGCGCGGGATTTTTGCGGAAATACTGCTGATGATAGGCTTCCGCTGGATAGAAGGCCTCAAAGGGCACGACTTGCGTCACAATGGGCGTTGGCCAACGGCCGGCAGCCTCCAGCTCGGCGATCATGGCCTCTGCCGCGAGCCGCTGCTCCTCATGGTGATAGAAGATCACCGAGCGATATTGGCTTCCTACGTCGGCCCCTTGCCGATTTAGCGTTGTCGGGTCGTGGATCTCAAAGAAGATCTCCAGCAGCTCCCGATAGCTCACGACAGCCGGATCATAGGTCAATTGCACCACTTCGGCATGACCGGTCATGCCCGTACAGACCTGTTCGTAGGTGGGGTTGGGCCGATGTCCCCCTGCATAGCCGGACACCACCTTTTGGACGCCGCGCACGTTCTCGTATACGGCTTCGAGACACCAGAAGCAGCCTCCGCCGAGGGTCGCCTGTTCCAGGGCGCTCTCAGAATTCATCGCGAGTTTCCTTTCTCTCGCTGCCGGTCCGATCCCGGCAGGCAGTGTTTAATTTGCTATATAACCATCTTTATTATATCTCTTCCGACGCCAAAGTCAAGGCTTTGCTGTAAAAAAAGCCTCGCCGGGTCAGTTTGTGAGCGATTCATGACGTAAGCACCTTGCACGCCAAACAAAACCGCCCGACAGGTCGCTGCCGGGCGGTAAGAGAGGTCGAGCGTGCGCCTTATGGCGTCTTCAACATGTCCTGCAGGCGTTGTTCCCACTTGTCATGGAGGCGTTGATAGACTGCCTCGCTGAGCTCGCCGTTTGCCAGGCGCAGATCCAGGCTATCCAACAGGGCCTGCACCTCGGCGGGAGTGGTGGGATTCGCCGACACTGCCGGCGTCCCACCGGCGGCAGGAGCAGCAGGAGCGCCTGTCGCGGGCGGACGGGCTGCCTGCGTTACCATCTGGGCCATAGCGGCGCCGAGGCCCAGCCCCGCGCCCAGTTCTACGCCGGTGGCTGCCGTGCCGCCGCCGGGCTTCTGCGCCGTTTCCCGCAGGGCCTGCGCGGCCTGATACTGCATGTAGGCGCCCATGTCGCCAATCGCGCCCATGGAGGCGCGCGCGTCAATCGCCTTGGCGGTCTCCTCGGTCGGGGCAATGGACTCGATGTAGAAGGAGGTCAGCGTCACCCCGCGCGCGGCGAATTCCTCTGCGGCTTTGGCGCGCACGCCGGCCGCCAGCTCCTCCACGAAAGCCGCCATCTGGATGACGGATTTCTTCATCTCGCCGATGAGATCGGTCATCTTGGTGAGGATGATACTGCGGAAGAAGCCTTCGATATCGCGCGTGTTGAACAACCCTTGCGTGCCCACGATCTTGGCGACAAAGAGCTGCGGATCGGCAACCTGCATAGCATAAGTGCCGTAGCTGGTCACCCGCGCCATCCCCAGGATGGGGTCGGGGATGGTGATGGGATTGGGAGTGCCCCATTTCATGTCTGTCAATTCGCGCAGCGTGACGAAGTACACTTCTGCCTTGAACGGCGTCTGGGAGGAGAAGGCCTTCCCGATCAGATCTACCAGGTAGGGGATGTTGGCAGTGGTCAGCGTGTGCCGCCCTGGCCCGAAAGTGTCCAGTGCCTTGCCGTCGCGGTAGAACACCGCGGCCTGGGACTCGCGCACGATGAGCTGACTGCCAATGCGGAAATCTCCGGACCCGCGCTCGGGCACCCGATTCACGATTTCCTGACGCCCCTCATCCACATACTCGATAATGTCAAAAATGCGTGCCATTTATGTCCTCCTCTGTTTTTTCGAAAATGCTGGTTATGCCTCAGGGGCGGGTGTTCCCACCTCATGGCCGCCGGTCAGGATCTCTTTGCGCTGATCGAAGGTCATATTGGCTTCTCGGGTCAGGTCGCGGATCAGGAGAATCTGCGCCCGCAGATCTTCGCTGTTGATCCCCTCGCGGGCGCGGCCGATGGCGCCTTCAATGCGATCTACATAGTCTAGAAGCGCGGCGTCGAAAGCGTAGACCTGATCCAGCGTGTCTTCCTTCACCCGCACGGCGTCAAAGAAACCGCCGTAGCCATACGCGGCGGTGCGCAGCCGGTCAATGAAGGTCTGCAGCTGTGTGACGGCGCTGCCTGTCTCGTCGAGAAGATCGAAGTTCCCGCTGGAAATTAAATCTTGCTGCAAGTTATCCAGCTGGGTTTTCACCGTGCGCAGGCGCGCCGCGAGGGTCTCGCGCAGAAGTTTGTCCGCTTCACGGCGCAATTCCTTCTGTTTGTATCCCTTGTAGCCGGGGAGCGCATCGGCGATGCCGCGCTCCAATCCGAACATGTTCTCCTTGATGCGATCGAGTAGACTCATTCCGACCCTCCTTGAATTTGCGAAACATTGGCGGTTAGGTTTAAAACTGGTGCATGGCCTTTGGACTACAAACTATACGCTAAATCCTCTCAAACGTTTCTATTGTAACATGACTTTGGTGAAATTACCAATAGCTCAGGATTTCCGCTGTCCCGCGAGCCACTCCAGCGCCATGCGCGGCAACTGCTCGCGGTTGCGCTGATTGACTTCCCACACAGTGACCTGCGCCAGCGCCTTGAAAATATCCGCCTGAGGCTGGGGCTTGGAGAGGATCGTGCCGATGACCGTCGCCGGTCCGAGGATCAATTGCAGCACGAGGTCCCGAAAGCGCGGTGAGAGCAGCTCCATTTTGCCAATCTCATCCACGATGACGATCTTCCCTGCTGCGGCGGCGGCCTGTAGCGCCGGGAGTCCCACTTTTTCCAGCGCTTCCACATCCACGCCATACCGTCCTACCAGGGGAACCTTGGGGCCGCGCAGGTCTTTGTGCGCGAGCGTCACCCGCTGCCCATCGAGGGTGAAGAGCTCGAAGCCCTGGCGTCCCCCCGGCCCGAAGATTTCCTGGGTGTAAAACCCGCCCGCGCGCGTCCCCAATTCGGTGACGAGCTTGCGGATGACTGTGGTCTTGCCACTTTGGGGATGTCCTGTCAGTAAAAGCGTCCGTCCCAATGTCGTGTCTCCTCGGAAAGTTGAGAATCAATTTTTGCCCCCTATCCCCTTCTCCCCTGCGCTGCGCGGGGGGAAGGGGAACTTTTTTTGTGGGGCTTTGCAGGCGGGCTACGCCCGCCTGCAAAGCCCCTATTTTTTTCTCTCCCTCCCCGACGGCGTATGCGCCGTCGGGGAGGGGGCAGGGGGTGGGGCAAAAGCTACAGCTCACAAAGGTTCATCCATCGCCGTCTAGCTACCTGGCACCAGGCTGAACAGTTACCGCACATTTTCATTTTTGGATAGGGTGCGCCAGCACATGGCGTCTCCTCAGCAAATGCGTAGGTGATCTTCTCAGAAAATTAGCGAGCCAGCGAATCAGCGAATTACTTACGTTTGCACCTGGGCACGTTCGCACGTTCACACCTTGTTCTCACCTGCGCGACAGCGGCTGTGCTGCTCACCTTTCATCCGCATTGGAGTATAATGCCAGCGTCACTTTCAGACAAGGAGCATGACCATGCGCATTCTCATCACGGGCGGAGCCGGCTTCATCGGCTCCCATCTGGCGGATCGCTATCTGAGCGAGGGGCATGAAGTCATTGCCATGGACAACCTGAGCACGGGGACGACGGCGAACATCGCGCACCTTGCAGGACATCCGCGCTTTCAGTTCATCAAACACGATGTGACCCAGTACATCTACCTCGCCGGGCATCTTGACATGGTGTTGCACCTGGCCTCGTTGCCCAGCCCGGTGGATTACCTGCATTATCCCATCCAAACGCTCAAGGTGGGCGCGCTGGGGACGCACAATACGTTGGGTCTGGCGCTGGCCAAGCAGGCGCGCTTTTTGCTGGCCTCGACCTCTGAGGTCTATGGCGACCCCCTGGTGCATCCGCAGCCGGAGAGTTACTGGGGCAACGTCAATCCTATCGGGCCTCGCGGCGTCTATGACGAGAGCAAGCGCTTCGCTGAGGCGATCACCATGGCGTATCACCGTTATCACGGCGTGGATACCCGCATCGTGCGGATTTTCAACACCTACGGCCCGCGCATGCGCCTCGATGACGGGCGCGTCGTCCCCAATTTCATCAACCAGGCGCTGCGCGGCGAACCGCTCACCGTTTACGACGGCGGCACGCACACGCGCTCTTTCTGCTATGTGGATGATCTGGTCGAAGGCATCGTCCGCCTGATGGCCGCCGACACGCACGAGCCGGTCAATTTGGGCAATCCCAGCGAGTTCACGATCCTGGAATTCGCGCAGAAAGTGTTGGAAGCGACCGGCAGCTCGTCGGAAATCATGTTCCTCGAACCGACCGACGAACGCACGAAGGACGATCCGAAGGTGCGCTGTCCCGACATCACCCGCGCGCGTACCCTCCTGAGCTGGGAACCGGCGGTGTCGCTCGAAGCGGGCTTGCTCCGCACGGCCGCCTACTTCAAACAAAAGGCGGTGAGCGAGGCGTGACGCTCATCCCTTCGGTGCTGGTCTACCTGCGCCGCGACGACGAAGTGCTGCTGATGCACCGTCACAAGGAGCCGAACCTGGGCCTGTGGGTGGCACCCGGCGGCAAAGTGGAGCTCGATGAGTCGCCGTATGACGCCGCGCAACGGGAGTTGTGGGAAGAGACGGGATACCGGGTCACCGATCTGGCGTTTCGTGGCTTCTGCACCGAAGTTTGCGAGCGCCCTGACTGGCAGTGGTTCCTCTTCATTTTCGTATCGGAGCACTTTACGGGCGAGCTGCACGCTGACCTGCGCGAGGGCGCGCTGGCCTGGACGCCGCTCAGCGTCTATTTCCACGATCTGCCCCTCCCGCAGGCGGATGCCATCTTTGCCCCGCGTGTCCTGGCGCGACATGACGGATTCTTCCACGCGAAATTTGTCTACGATACGGCGCTCAAGTTGACGGAGTGGATCGAGTATTGATGCCGCAGCTGCGTTTG
>JAAZNO010000143.1 GCA_012798275.1 Chloroflexota bacterium | reverse complement strand
GCGTCGAGAGATTCCAGAAAAGGGCAATCAGCGTGAAGCGCAAGAACAGGGGATTGGCAAACAGGGCCTGCCGTAAGGCCACCCACACTTTTTCGTGGCGCCGTCCCTCCGCCGACTCCGGTTCGGGGATACGACCGTAGAGGAAAACGGCCGCCGCCGCCACCCCTACCGCGATGCCGAAAACGAGTTGATAGCCGACCGGCGCGCCAATGCGGTCAATGATCTGCCCCGCAAGCGGCACGCTGAACATCGTGACGATAGCCATCACCGTCTTGCGGGAGGAGAAATAGCGGCCGCGGCGCTCCATGGGCACAATATCGCCCGCGAGCGACGTCCACGCCGGGCCGCCGATCCCGCTTACCCCCGAGCGCAGCGCCATCAGGCCGATGAGCACGGGGATCAGCGCCGGGCCGGAAATGACGCCGGGAGCGAGTACCGCCAGCAGCAGCATGAAATACTGCAGCGATAGCGACACCATGAATACCGGTTTTCGCTTACCCAGGCGCGCCGTCCACTGCGCGCCGATGAGCGGCGCCAACATCGCCAGGAAGCTGGAAATCGAGGCCAGGCTGCCGACTTGCAAGTTCGTCGCGCCAAAGGCCAGGAGATAGAGGGTGACGTAGCTATCCACGAAGGCGGATACGAACGCGATCAGCACGCCGTACCACCAAAAGACCTGCATTCCTTTCCGATAGGAGGGGTGCACGTCACGGATCACAAACACATCCGCGTGCTGAAACCCCTGTTGGAACATTGAAAACCACTCTCGAACCCGCTTCACCTTCTGCCTCGCATTCGAAAATTGCGCAAACGCTATTATAATCGCGTTTGAAATAACCTCAGCAGGACGGGGGACAGACCATGGGCATCATTTTGCACATCACCTCACAGGCAACCTGGGAAGCGGCGCGCGCTGCGGGCAGCTATCAAGCCGATACGCTGGCGACAGAGGGCTTCATCCACTGTTCGACGCCGACGCAGGTCATCGGCGTCGCCAATGCCCGCTTCCGGGGGCAGACAGGACTGACTTTGCTCTGCATCGAGGAAACCCGCGTGCGGGCCGCAGTCCGCTACGAGGACTGTGACGAGACGGGGCAGCAGTTCCCGCACATCTACGGGCCGCTCAACCTGGACGCCGTGACGCAGGCGCTCCCTTTCCCGCCGCAAGCCGACGGGACCTTCGCGCTGCCGCCCCTCGTCCTCTCGCAGCGGGGCGATGAAGCGGCGTGAACTCGCAGCACACGTCCCATCCTTGACGGGAAAGCGACTTCTGGTACAGTAGGGCGCATGAAACCAATCACATCGGACACGGAAGCGCGCCCCGCTGAGCTGCAAATCCGCCTGAAGCGACGCGCCTTCCTCAAACGCCTGTTAGGGGCGACTGCGGCCCTTCTCGGCGGCAACTTCCTGGCCGCCTGCGGGAACACGGTCCGCGAGGACGCCACAGTCACCTCGCCGATGGCGTCGCCCACCGCCGCGCCATCTCCTGCGCCGACCTCCACGCCGACGCCACCCCCGACGGAGACGCCGCGCCCTACCCCCACGGAGCTGCCCTGGGTCTATCCCAACGGCCCCTCCAAACTGGGCCTGCACACCGTCAGCCCCAACGGCGCTTTTCCCTTCGTGCGCAGCGTCACCGAGGCCGGCGGGCGAATACGGCTGATGAAGGCGGTCGGCAACTTTGGCATCCTGCGCGAGGTGAAGTCCGTTTCCCCCCAGACCGTCACCATCGGACGCTGGCCCTACGTGGAAGCGGTGGACATCAGCGGCGATCCGGCGCAAGCGGCTGAACGGGTGCTGCGACAGCACATGGAAGCGTGGCAATACGAGCGAGATGTCGTGGATTACTGGGAAGTCCTCAACGAGGTGGACCCCGGCTCCCCCGAAGGGCACGTGTGGCTGGCGCGTTTCTACTGGGCCGCGATGGAGCTCGCGGAGGCCCAGGGGTATCGCCTGGCGCTCTTCTCCTACTCCACGGGAGTGCCGGAATGGGCCGATTGGGCCGCCATCGTCGAGACGGGCATTTTCGCCCGCGCTGCTCAGGGAGGGCACATCCTGGCGCTGCACGAATACGATTGGCCTTTCCTGCGGCTCCATTGGGGCGGCAGCCTGCCGGGACAGCCGATCTATGATCCCGACCGCGGCGTCCTCGCCGGACGGTACCGCCACCTCTACCGCGATTTCCTCATCCCGCGCGGCGAAGTCATTCCCCTGGCGATCACGGAGTGCGGATTGGATCCCGGCGTTGGAGGGCAGGAGCCAGATTTTCCGTGGCAGCGCCACTGGCTCAAAGAGCTCGCCTGGTATGATTCCAAACTCGTCGAGGATGACTACGTCATCGGCGCGGCGATCTTCACCCTCGGCGGCACGGATTCCCGATATTTCGATTACGAAAACCTGCTCCCCGATCTGCGCGAGTACCTCCTGCGGCTCAAGGACCTGTGATCTGCCGCACTCACGCCCGTCGCCCGTCGCGAGTCAGGACCGTTGCATTTAGGAAACTTGTCTCATCATGATGCGTGTTATGCCGCTCAAACGACTTTTTAGAGGGATTTTTGTGACTGTTCAACCTGGCTCAAGTAGCCAGGCGACACAACTATTGATGAACTTTGGTGATCCATGGCTTTAGATTGCCCCTCCCCTTTCCCCCTCCCCAGCGTTTCCGCTGGGAAGGGGGAGAAAAATAAACTTTTTTTCTGGCCTTCAGGCCACATTTTTGCACGGATAACCAAATGCGCAGCCCTGCGCCCCAGGGGCTTATCAACGCTCATACCGACCTCAGCCAGGCTAAGCCGCGCTCAGGCAAGGCAGCTGCGGCGCGGTGGCCGTCAGGGACATACCGATACCCCAGGCGGCGCATGATATTCAAGGAGATGCACCGCAGTTGACTCAGCGCGACACCGATCCCGCGGGCAGGGTTGCGATCTTCGCTGTAGGTGACATCCAACACCCAAAAGACGCGGTTTTCGATACACCCATGTCCCCGCAGCCACTGGCGGCACTGCTGGAGTGCAGGGAGTTGTGAGCGCCGACTGCCATAGACCACCCACTACTCTTCGCTTGCGGTCCACTCGTCCGCCGTCAAGGGGCGGCGTTGGCGGCGGACACGACCACCAAGCCGGACGCCTTGCCAGCCATACTCTTGCGCCAGATAGGCTTCCAGTTCCGCACTGGCCGTCCACCAATACTCCCGCTTTTCCACTCGCCCATGCCGTTTGTCCATTTCGACATAATCTGGC
>JAAZNO010000702.1 GCA_012798275.1 Chloroflexota bacterium | reverse complement strand
GAGACGGAGGCGCAGTTCGAGAACACCGTGGCGCTGCTGGAGACCCTGCAGCTCGACAAGGCCCACATCGCCCGCTACTCCCCGCGGCCGCTCACCGTGGCAACGCGCCGGTTCGAGGACGACGTCCCCTACGAGGAGAAAGAGCGCCGACGGCGAGCGCTGGAGCAGGTGCAGGCTCGCATCCTCAAGACGCTCAACGCGCGCCTGGAAGGACAACAGGTCGAAGTGCTGGTCGAAGGGGAAAAGAAGGGGCGGTGGTTTGGACGCACCCGCACCGACCGGTTGGTATTCTTTGCCGCCGCGGGGAATTGGCTGGGCCGCCTGGCGCAGGTGGCCATCACCTGGAGCGGCCCCTGGTCGCTGATCGGCGAGCCGGTCGCCACGGAATGAGAGAGTCGGCATGCGGGAAAAGGGATCAGAAAGCCCGTGAGACAAAATGACCGATGAAGTTGACCTGAACGCCGTCATGCACGCCTACGCCGAGGAAGCAGTGGCCCTCGCGCGCGCGGAATTTGCCGTGGCCCTCGAGTATTCGGCCATGAGCCTCGCCGACGCCGACCAAATCCTCGCCGCCATCCATGACGCGCTGCCCCAGAACAGCGGCGGCGATTTCGACGCCGACGATCCGCTGCAACAGTGGGTGCAGGAACTCGCCGTGATTTGGGGCGCCTACGTGGGGGAAGTGCTCCTGCATTACTGGAACGGCGAGTGGACGCTCGACGTGCCGCCAGAACGCGCCGAAGCGGCTGCCGTGCAAATCGGCGATTTTCTGATCTACCCCATTTCCAAGGCCTATCAACGGCTCGTCTCCAGTCGGGATGCAGGGCTGGTCGTGTTCTACGAAGAAGTGCGCTGGCAGCTCTCCCAGAACGCGGAGCGCGGCTCACGGATTATGCCGGCCGTCGCCGGCTGAGGCACATCATCACAAGGAGCAAGGGATGAACATCGGCATCATCGGCGCGGGCGTGACCGGCCTCACCGCCGCCTACGATCTCACCCGCCAGGGGCATCGCGTCACGCTCTATGAAGCCCGGCCCTACGTCGGCGGGCTGGCAGCGGGATTCAAGGACGAGGCCTGGGACTGGTCGCTGGAGCGCTTTTACCATCACATCTTCGCCTCGGATCGGGACATCATCACCCTGGTGAAGGAGCTGGGGATTGCGGACATGCTCTTCTTTCCCAGTCCGGTCACTTCGATCCTGAAGGACGGGAAGTGCTACCCGATCAACAAGCCGCTGGTCGGCCCGTGGCTGGAGCGCCTGCCGCTGGGCAAAACGCTCTCCAACGGGGCGGATCTGCTGGCAACGGCGTTGCGCGTGCTCGCTTTCCGTCCGATTCCCTTCCTGGCACGGCTGCGGGTGGGTCTGACGACCGCCTATCTGCGCTACAATCCTCGCTGGCAGCCGTTGGAGCGGGTGACGGCGGATGCGTGGCTCTCCCGCGCGGCGGGCGCGCGCGCCTACGAGGCCTTCTGGCAGCCGCTGCTGGAGGGGAAATTCGGCCCTTACTACCGCGAGGTGAACATGGCCTGGTTCTGGGCGCGGATCGTGGCCCGCACGCCCAAACTGGGCTACTTCGAGGGGGGATTTCAGGCCTTCCTCGACGCGCTGGCGGCGCAAGTCCGCGCGCAAGGGGGCGACATCCGCCTGGAGCATCACGTGCGCGGCATCCAGCCGACTGCCGACGGGCGCATCCGCCTGGAGCTGCGCGACGAGGCGCCGCTTTACGACCGGGTGTTGGCGACCTGTTCGCCCGCGATGCTCAAGGAGCGCACGCCGGCGCTGCCGGCCGCCTACGCTGCGGGGTTGGAGGATCTCCTCTCCATGGGGGCGGTGGTGCTCATCCTGGCGGTCACACAGCCGGTGAGCGCGGGGCACTACTGGATTAACATCCCCAAGCGCGAGGGCTTTCCCTTCCTGGCCTTCGTGGAGCACACCCACTACATTGACCGGCGACACTACGGCGGCGACACGCTGCTCTACTGCGGCGATTACCTGGAGCCGGGACATCCCTACTTCGAGATGGAGCCGGAGGCCCTGCTGGAGCGCTTCATCCCCGGCATTCAGCGACTCAATCCCGCCTTCGACCGCAGTTGGATTCGCAAAGTCTGGAAGTTCAGCGAGAGCTACGCGCAACCCGTGCCGCTGGTCAACCATTCACAGCGCATTCCGCCGCTGGAGACTCCCCTCCCCAACCTTTACATGGCCAACATGAGCCAGGTCTATCCCTGGGATCGGGGGACGAATTACGCGGTGGAGATCGGTCGTCGCGCCGCGCGGCTGGTCGGGGCTGCGAGCTAATCCCCGCGATCCAGCCACGCCTGGAGCTGGCGCTGTCTCTCCCACTGCCGTCGCGTGCGGGAATCGCCGCGAAGCAGCCGGGCCAGGCCGGGGCCGTGTGTGCGGAGCAAATAGAGGACGCGGTGAGGGAGCTGCCCGGCGTGCAGGGTCCCGCCGGCAGTCAAAATGGTGCGCGCATAGGCCAGCCAGCCCGGCAAGCCCCCCTGGGGCAGGTCACGCCATACCATCGGCAGGAAGACATTCTCCCGGCGGAACAACGCCTCCAGCGCCTGGGTCAGGATCTCTGGCGGCGGGGGCGAGCTGGCGGCAAGCGGTAATTGCTCCCAGGGAACGCCGCGCGCCCATCCCCAGAGCGCGGTCAGCAGCGTCACATGCGGTTCGAGACGCTGCGCCGTCATCTGCGCGCGCAGGTCAGCCCACGTCGCGTCATCCCAACGCTGCACCCAGCAGCCGTAATCGTAGACCGCCCGCAAGCCCATGTCGAGGCCATGTTTTTCCAGCGCGTGGACGGTGATGTAGAGGGCATGATCCACAGGCGCGAGGGCCAACAGGCCGGGGAGATCCGGAACAGGCCGCGCGCGATTCCACAGAGGGACGTCAGCCCGCAGCGCCGGCAGGATCTCGGCAGCATTGCAGTGGAGTTCCACGCGCAGCCCCCCTTCAGAGGGCTGCAAAGGCGGTAAATGCCCGGTGCGCGAGTCGGCGTGCGAGACGTATCCCCGCTCTATCAGCGCCGCCTCCAGCCGCCGCGCGCGTTCCTCAGAGGACGCGAACAAATCCAGGTCGCCGAAGGCACGCGCCTCCGGGAAGGGGTAAGCGCGCGCCGTGACCGGGCCTTTGAGCAGGATTAACGGCGTCTCCAATTCCTGGGCCAGGGCGCCGAGCTGACGCAGCTGCTTTTCGGCGTGAATGTGGAAAATCCCTGCGTGATAGCGCACATCCCGCAGCCGCACCTGCAGGTCGGCGGGCAGGCGCTTCTCCTGAGCCGCCAGGAAAGCCACCGATGCCAACATGCCGTGAGGCCGGGCCGCTTCTACCAGCGCCGGCCACATCGCGGCGTCCGGCGCCGTGTCCCGCCACAGGTAGGCAACCAGCGCCTCCTCGGAGGGCGTCAGGGCGAGGGAAGTCTTTCCGGTCTCATTCATGGGAGACATCATCCCTGGCACGGCGGCGGCGCGTCACCCAGGGGAGCGCCAGTTGCACCAGCCAGGCAGCCGTCAACAGCGCCCACAGCCCGCGTTCCCACACCCGCTCGCTGAGCGCCGCAAGGCTCCCGCAAAACAGGGCCAGGCTCACGGCCAACAGGCGCTGGATGTGAGCGCGCGCCCACACGTTCCGAAAACGCACCCCCTCTCGTCGCGCCTGCCAGGAGCTCCAGCTGAGAAGGGTCAACAGCATCGCCAGGGCCAGAATCCACAGGCTGTTGAGGAGAACGCCCGGCACGTCAATCATGGGAGGGCCTCAGAAGAGGGGGAAATGGGGGAGGAGTTATGGGTAATGGGTAATGGGGAAAGGGGGAGAGGTTGCGCCACATCCGTTGACGCTGCCAACGCCGCCAGCAGGCCCAGGGCGGCCCAGAAGACAATCCCCGGTTTGCTGCCCAGGGCGACCGCGTCGGTGAGGCCGTACAGGTGCAATGCGAGGAGCGCGGCCAGCAGCGGCAGGCCGCGTCGCGGGGCGGATTTCCAGGCCACGACGGCAGCAAGCCCCAGCAATGCCAGGTAGGCGATCAGGCCCGGCAGCCCCACATCGGCGGCGGTCTGCAAGAAAATGTTGTGCGCATGGGCGATGT
>JAAZNO010000142.1 GCA_012798275.1 Chloroflexota bacterium | reverse complement strand
CTGGCTCCTCCATAAGGCTACACCAGCCCCTCAACAACTCCAAGCCCTACCCTTCCTCCTGTCCGCAGTCACCTCTTCGCGTCAGAAACTGTAGCATTTCGATGCCGCCTGGCCCTTTTTCCCCTTAAGTTGACGCTTATGTCCCCTGCCCCTTCCCCCCGCGAGCGCGGGGGAAAGGGGAACTTTTTTTGTGGGGTTTTGCAGGCGGGCGCCGCCCGCCTGCAAAACCCCCTTATTTTTTTCCCCCCTTCCACCGATGGGGGAAGGGGGTCGGGAGGATAGGGGAAGCTTCCGTTTATTACCGGGTTATTTTTTGAACTTCATCGTTCCGGGTCTGACAGGTCAAGTTCGCTGAAGCGAGCTCCCTCAACACCGTGCTTCAGCGCGGTTGGCTCGTGTCAGGCTGGGGATGGAATCCACAGCCGAACGGGTGCAGCCTCTGCTCACTACTCACCACTCACATTTTCATCCGCGGTGGTGTGCCGCAGGGACATGTCAACTCCTTCGATTCTCATGGCTTTTCGCGCCCGAAGCGCATTGTAACGCGAAACAGCGCCAGGGTCAAGGGAAAGGGAAATTTTCGTGTGGCGGCCTGACCCGCAAAGCGTCTGGTGGGGGCGCTAGCGGCGCGATTCTGGCGGCGCCTGGCGGGGTAAGGCGGGGACGTGCTTCTAAGCGTCACGGACGCGCGACATCGGGCGCTGAGCTACCTTTTCTCCCATTGTCGTGTCGCCGCGCGGATCAGCGCCTGGACTGCCGGGTCAGGGATGTCTTCCAGGTTCTGATAGAGCTGCTCATTCACGAAAAAGATCACGCCGCCGCCGGGCGCATTTTGGAGACGGAGGGTCGTGTGCGCTAACGCGGGGACTTGCGCCTGCAGCTCTTTCGCAATCTCCTCGATTTCCTTGGCGAGGTTGATTTGCGGGATGAAGATAGGCGCTGTGGAAGGACGTGACAGCCCCGGCTCCCGCAGCGCTGCGCCGGGTACGGGCGGCAATCCAGTAGTCGTCTCCAGGCTGCCGACGTCTGCGGCGGACGTCTGGGCGCGCTGTTTTTGCATATACGACCGGCTGAAGCCCGCCAGGATTTTCAGTGCATCCACGACTTGCTTTTGGGCAACGGGGTCGGGCACCGCTTCCAGGGAGCGATACACGACGCCATCCACGACGACTTCCCACAGTCCCTGCTGGTTGACGCGAACGGCGAGGGTGGCCGGTTGGGCGGCCGACTTCTTGTCGGCGCGGCCTTGTTCTCCAGAGGAACGCCGGAACACGCTCACAAGCCAGGCCGTCAAGCCGACGATGGCCAGTCCGATGAAGATGAAGAAGATTTCAAATGGGAAATCGTTCATAGTGGGTCTCCTCGGAAAATAGAGAGCAGTGAGCCGTGAGTTGAGAGCTGTCGCAGTCACGGCTCACAGGGTAACTGTTCAGCCATGGGCTAAAAAACGCAAGGTTTCCTGGCGACTGCTGAAGATTGAGAATCAACTCTTGCCCCTATTCTCTGGCCCCATCTCCCCGCGCAAGGCGCGGGGAGATGGGGAACTTTTTTTGTGGGGGTTTGCAGGCGGGCGCCGCCCGCCTGCAAAACCCCCTTATTTTTTCTCCCCTCCCCAACGGCGTTTGCGCCGTTGGGGAGGGGGCTGGGGAGGGACAAAAGTTACAGCAACAACGCGCTTCAGCGCGGTTGGCTCATGTCAGGCTGGGGATGGAATCCCCCGCCGAACCGGTGAGTCATCACAGCCTCTGTTCACGACTCGCGCCTCACATTTTCGTGCTTGCGCGGTGTGCGCCAGCACAGGGCATCTTCTTTGATTATACGTCCAGGCGGCGATTTTGCGCAAGCGCTCAAGGCGCGGCCGGCGACATGACGGTGTAGTTAATGCGCCGGCTGAAGTCGAACACGTAGGAGAAGATGCCCTGCTCTTCGAGAAAGCGCCTCAGTCCCACGCGCTGCACTGCGGCGAGATCAGCCCGCTCGCGGCGCCCCTCGCGCGTGCGGAGCTCCTTCCCCAGGAGGCTCAATTGCTCCGGGCGCGCCATCCAGCCGGTGTG
>JAAZNO010000141.1 GCA_012798275.1 Chloroflexota bacterium | reverse complement strand
GAGGTAGCGCCCAACCCTGTGTGGAGCCGACGCCCACCCTTGCGCATTCAATCATCGTGTCTTGCCCGCCAAGGCATCAGTGATTCAGGTGGGCCTTGCCCGCAAGGGCGGGTGGGCGCGGCTCACACCAACCGTTAGGCGGCCTGAACTGAAGGAGGGAGTGAGATGAAAACGAGAAGATTTGCAGTGATGGTGACCGCTCTGATCCTGGCAGTCGGTCTGCTGTTCCTCTACTTGGCGATGATTCGATCCAGCGCCAGCGCATTCGTCCCCTCATTGGCGGCTACTGCGCCTGCCGATATTCCGACCGTGACTGCCGTTAACCCCGACTTCGCACCTAACGACCTCGATACACCGATCGTCATCACCGGCACCGGCTTTGCCGTCAACGCCACGGTGCAGTTGGACAGCACGGAACTGGAAGACGTGGGCTGGGTGAGCGCCACGCGGCTGACGGCCACCGTGCCCTGGGGGCTGGACCCCGGCGTCTACACGCTCACCGTCACCAACCCGGGCGAGGGCTCCGGCAGCCGGCCAAACGCCTTCACTGTCACCCAGGGCTTTGGGGTCTGGAACACCGGACAGCTCTACGGTGGGCGAGTGTCACAGATCCTCGTGCATCCGGTTACCCCGACGATGGTCTACGCCCTGGCCCAGGAGATCGGCCTGTTCCGCAGCGATGATGGCGGCGGCCATTGGTCGGTCAAGGTGGTCGCGCCACCGCCGTATGCCACCAGCCTGGCGCTAGACCCCCTACCTCCGTACTGGCTCTACATGGGCGGCTCCATGCGTTCTGAAGATGGAGGCAACACCTGGACAAAAATGGACCTACCTCTGAACGCAGGGCCCAGCTTCTACCCGCACCCTCTGCTCCCGGGGACCTTGTATAGCGGCAACTGGTGGTCAGGGTGCTGTTGTGGCTTGTGGAAGTCGTCCGATTATGGCCAGACCTGGATCACCATCACCGCCGCCAGCGGATTGACCGACACCTGTGTGACCCAAGTGGTATTCCACCCCACCGACCCACAAACGGTGCTGGCCAATTCGTCCAGCGTCTTCTACTCGGCCGACGGTGGCGCTACGTGGCAGAGTCTTGGCCGCGGAGGGGGTAGAGCGACTATGGCTTTCAACTCTTCGGGCACGCACGAGTTGTGGCTCTCCGCAGAAGGGACCTATACTAGCACGGCGCCCTACACCGCCTGGACGCAACTGCCGGGGCCGATTGGCACGACCGATCTGCGCTCCATCGAGTTCGCGCCGCCGGCTTGGGGCGCAGCGTACTCGCAGACGGTCCTGGTTGCTGATGGGAGGAGCAACTTTTACCAGACGAGCGATGGCGGCGCAAGCTGGCAGCCCTTTGACCCGGCCATCGGCCCGCTATGGGACATTGCCGTTCACCCCACCGACCCCAACATCATCTATCTCTCCGGCTCCGGGAACGGCGTGTACCGCACCACCGACGGCGGCAGTACCTGGACGGCCGTCAACGAGGGGCTGGCGGCGATGGCCCCACGCCAGTTGGCGACGGTGCCGGGGCAGCCGGACCTGGTCTATGCACTGTTCACCGGCTGGGAGGGGATCCACCGGGGGACGCAGGGCGGGCAACAGTGGGAGTTTCTGCCCGTCCCCGGAGCCGACTCCGATGGCAGCATGGCCGTAGACCCCTTCACGCCGACGCGCCTCTATCGCAGCGGCAGTGCCAAAGTCCTGCGTAGCGATGATGGCGGGCAGACCTGGCCGATCACGGGGATGCTCGATTATCCTGCGTTGTGTTCGGATACCGGCAGCCTCGATCCCACCGTACTACACGCGGACCCGAGTCAGCCGGGCGTGTTGCTGGCCGGCGTCAACGGCGGTTGCCGTGTGGCTGCCGATTGGACCGAGTTCGGCGCGGTGTATCGCAGCACCGACGGCGGCCAGACCTGGACGAACACGCTGGCAGCCACAAGCGTCATCACCGAGTGCTCGGATGTCTACCTTGAAGACGTGGCCTACGATACGCAGGACCCGGCCAGGGTATACGCGTCTATCTGTTGCAACGGACTGTGGCGCAGCACCGACAGCGGGCAGAGCTGGACACGCCTGGGCCAGGGCGCTCCGTACGAGTGGGATCTGATCTTTGCCCAGCGTCTCGCGGTGGAGCCCGCTCCGCCTTATCGCGTGTTCGTCAATAGCCGGGTCTGCACATCAGTGAGCGGCAGTTGTATGTACTTGTCTGAGGATCACGGCGAGACCTGGCGGGAGGCTGATGATCCCTTCCATTCCGAGCCGGAGCAACTGCTCTTCGCTCCCGGAGATCCGCCGGTGCTCTATGCTGCACTGGCAGGTCGTTTCGGCTGGTACCATCCAGGGCTGTTCCGCACGGCGGATGGCGGGCGCTCGTGGACGAAGGCTCCCGGTGAACTGGGGCGGGTTCCAGTTTACTCGCTGGCCGTGGTCACGGCCCCTGACCGGGTGATTCTGTACGCGGGCACACCTGGCGGTGAGGTAGAAGGCGCAAGTGCGCAGCTGACGGACGCCGCGCAGCAAGCAGGTGCGCAGGTCGCTGCCGGCGCCTATCGCTACGCGACGCTGGAGGCCGCTGACCTTCAACCCGGGGAGCAGGTGAACGAGGACGGCTTCGGGGATGCGGCCAACAGCGTTGTCAGTACTCTGGAGGTCCTTGGTGGCCAGTTATACGCCGGGACGTGGAACAATAGTGGCGCGCAGGTCTGGCGGACAGGCGAGGGGCGAAACTGGAGCCAGTTCACACCAGCCTGGCCGCCCACAAAGACCGCCGTGTTAGAAAGCCAGGTCTTTGGCGCACACCTCTACCTGGGAACAGACGACGAAGGCGGCGGCGAACTCTGGCGCACGGATGGCACCACGTGGGAACAAGTCGCCACGGGCGGCTTTGGCAATGGTAACAACTGGGGTATCGATGTCCTGGCGGTCTATTCAGACGTTCTGTATGCCGTCGCTGCCAATAACGACAGCGGCCCCGAGATCTGGCAGAGTGCGACCGGGGACACAGGAAGTTGGTCAGCGTTCCACATCCCGGAACTGGGCGGCGCCGGCGCCTCGATCAACGCGCTGGAAGTGTTCGACGGTCATCTTTACGCCGGCGGCAGCAAGGACGGCCTCGCCCAACTCTGGCGCACCGATGGCGTCACCTGGACTCGCATCTTTAGCGATGGGCTGGCCCTCGGCAATACACACGTTTCGGCGATGGCTGGCTTCAACGGCAATTTGTACATCGGCTTGCGCAACGTGACCATGGGCGGAGAGGTCTGGCGTTCCAGCGATGGGCTGCATTGGATACGTGTCTTTGCCGGCGGGCTGGGGAACCCGGACAATGGCCGTCCCTATGGGCTGATCGTTACCGGCGACTACCTGTACGCTGTTTTGAGCAATACCTTCTCCGGTGCTGAGGTGTGGCGCACGGCCAACGGCAATACCTGGCGCCGCACCAATAGCGGCGGCTGGGGGGATACCGGCAATACTTTCGCCGACTACAACGACAAGGCGGCGACGGTGTTCCGGTTTGACTTGTACATTGGCACGATCAACGACAATGGCGGCGAGGTGTGGCGGCTGCCGCTGGCCCGGCGAGTGTATCTGCCGATGGTGTTGAAAGGTTACGTTCCCTAGAGGATGTGCGATGAGGAAGGCAGGCGGACCAACAACGGGTT
>JAAZNO010000140.1 GCA_012798275.1 Chloroflexota bacterium | reverse complement strand
GCCCTGGAAGTCTGTCCTACCAGCAACTTCCAGACCGGGGCCGTGCCCGGCTTGACCGTGCATCCGCTGATTGACCTGTTCGGGCTGCGGCTGAGGGTGACCATCAACACGGATGATCCCAGCGTGAGCGACACGACGCTGAGCGACGAATACCTGGTCGCCATCAAAGCCATTGGGCTGTCCAGGCGCCTCATTTTCCGAGCGCTGCGCAACGCCATCGAGGCGGCCTTCATCCCCGACGAGGAGCGCGAAGGACTGCGAGCGCGTTTCCGCAAGGAGCTTGCCGGCTGTCCTGAAGCGCTCGAGGAATTTCAGTGAGACGCCATGTGCTGGCGCACACCGTGCAAGGACGAGAGTGATGTGGGAACAGGGATCTGTGTTTTATTTTCGAAGAGAGCGGCGAGGTTGAAGCGCCGTTTGGCTGGGGATTCCATCCCCAGCCTGACACGCTGAAGCGCGTTGTTTGAGGACGTATCAGCCCCGGAGGGCCAAGAATTTCTGATCTGATGCGTGGAATTCGTGTTCATTCGGGGCCATTTTCAAGGAAACGCCTGAAATGCCACGCCTGATTGCCATCAATCGTAGTTCCGCCCGCAACGAACCCAAGACGCCCCTTCCCGCCGGCGAGCTGGTCGCCGGCTACGGCCTCGTCGGCGACGCTCACGCCGGTTTGAGCGAACGCGAAGTCAGCGTCGTGGCTATCGAAAGCATCATCGCCGCTAATGAACGCTACAACATTCAAGCCGGCCCCGGCTCCTTTGCGGACAATCTCACCACCGAGGGATTAGATTTGAGCACCCTGCAGATAGGAAGCCGCCTGCGTGTAGGCTCCGCCCTGCTTGAGGTCGTGCAGATCGGCAAACCGCCCACCGCAGCGCACACCTACAGCTTTCACGGCGTCTCGATCCTACCCGATGTGGGCATCTTTTGCCGCGTACTTGAAGGCGGACAGGTCGTCCCCGGCGACGCGATCGAAGTCAGCGTCAAGCCACACCCCTGAGCAACGAGAGGCGCGACTGATCCACTTCACCGGCGCAGGCAGCACACAAGGAGAACGCCATGCCCAATTCAACCCCACCCCTGGCTGTCGGCACCCATCGGCCCGTGTACCTGTGGGCAGGACCGGGGACGATCCGCATGAATCGCCTCAAATTCATGAACGCCCCCGTCAACGAGGCTGTGCACGAGGAAGCCCACGCGCTGCAGGGCGCCGTGCGCATCGTCCAGGAGGCCCGCTGCAATTGGGCCTACCTCACCTACGACTGGGGTTTTCCGCCTGAGATTGAGGCCCAGGATTGGGAGGCCTTTCGTCAGGCGGCCCAGGTGTACCACAGCGCCGGGGCACGAGTCTTTGGCTACATCCAGACCTCGAATTACGTCTATGCCGGCAGCTACCTGGAGCGCGATTGGTACGCGCGCGATCCGCGCGGACGCCCCTTCCCCTACTACACCGGGCGCTACATGAGCTGCTGGCGCCATCCCGACTGGCGCGCGCACCTCCATGAGATGGTCGAGGGCGTGATCGCAGCCGGCGCCGATGGCGTGTTTTTTGACAATCCCTGGTACGGCATGGCGCCGCAACACAGCGCCGGCGCTTGGTTGGGCGGCGCCGGCTGCTACTGTGAACGCTGTCGTGCCGCCTTCCGCGCCGCTGCCGGCAGCGAGATCCCGCGAGCCCTGGCGCCCGAGACCGATGAGGCGTCGCGGGTCTACCTGCGCTGGCGCGCCGATCAGGTGACCGCGACGCTAGCCGAACTGGCAGATCACGCGCGGCGGCTCAACCCCGCCATCCTCATCAGCGCCAACGACTTCGACGCGGTGATGCGTCCCAGCTTCGTCACCTACGGCATTGACCTGGCAGGACTCGCGCACGTGCAAGACGTGGTGATGATCGAGGATTATGGGCTGGTGCACTGGCGTCCCGAAGCGGCCGAGCTGATCAACAACGCGCTCACCCTCCGCACCGCTCGCGCCCTCATCGGAGAGACGCACTTGAGCGTGGAGCCGTACGATCAGGGCATCGGCTTCGACCAGGTCTACGCGCCGCGCCGCTATCAGCAAGCCATCGCCGAAGCCGCCGCCGGCGGCGCTTCCATGGTGGTCAAAGGGACGGAGTTCGTCGAAGCGGATGGGACCTTCACCCTGCTCACCGCCGAGGAATACGCCCCGCAGCGGGAAGCCATCGGCGCGATGCACCGCTGGCTCATCGAAATGGCTCCGCGTTACACGGAGCGCCAGAATCTGGCGCCCGTGGGGCTATTGCATCCCGGCGATGCACTGTGGCAGCGCTGGGATCGCGTCGCGCCACTTTACTTCAGCGCGGGACAGGCGTTGCTCATGCAGCGCGTGCCCTGGCGCGTCGTCACCCCCGAAGACGACCTGAGCGCGCTGACCGTGCTCCTGCACAGCGCGCCGCTGCCACACGACCTGCGTGTCCCTGACACCGTGCGGGTCGTGTCCCTGGCCGCGCTGCCCGGCTGGGTTCGTCCTACGCCCTCCTTCGTGGCCCGCCATCCCGTCATCCGGCGCCTCTACGCGAGCTTTGCCGAAGCGCTCTTCCGCGCCTATTTCAAGCGGCGATGGGCGCGGCGGCTGGTGGATCGCCTGGGGCTCACCCAAAAGCACTTCATCCCGCGCAGCATGGCCTTCGGAATCCCCTCGGTCACACGGCAGACGGCATTGCTTTCCGCGCTGGGACCCCTTCCAGGACCGCGCGTCACCGCCGCCGCGCCGGTGCTCGTCGAACACTGGCTGCAAGGGAACACCCGGCAGCTGCACCTGGTCAACTATGCCGGGACCCCGCAGCAAATCACCGTCGTCTTCGAGCAGCCGGTCAGCGGGGAAGTGCTCCGCCCGGAGAAAGCGCCGGCGTCCTTCCAGGGACAGACGTTCGAGGACGAACTCGACGTCACCCTGGTGCTGTGTTACACGCCCTGAGACGTCGGCCGCAAATCTACCCAGGGCGCAATTTTTATTTCAAGAGGCATCGAAGCTAATGCGGCGCTTTCCAATGCCTGATGAGGTCCCCACGGAGAGGAAGAGCACTCAGACCATGCCCGTTACCCTTGAAACCTACAGCGACGACACCCTGCGCCTGTTCCTGAGCCGCGTCCGCACCCATGATTTGACCGCGTTTCTGCGTCGTTGCACCCCCGCCGCAGTCGAGCGCGTGCTGGCGCTGCTCTCCCCTCGCACGGCAGGGATGCTGCGCGAGGCCCGCTGGGAGGAAGACACGCCGGAGCGCGTTGCCCGCGCGGAGATGCTGTTGCAACGCTGCGCTGTCGGCGCGGACCCCTGCATCTTCTGCGCCATCCTGGAGGGCGCCGCCCCGGCCAGTTTCATCTACCGCGATGCGGCCATCGCCGCCTTCATGGATCTGTACCCGGTCACACCAGGGCACCTGCTCATCATCCCCGTCGCCCACACCCCCACGCTTGACGCTGTCGAACCGGCGGCAGCGGCGCGCCTGATGGAGCTGGCGCAGCGCTTGGGAAAAGCCCTGCTGGCCTCCGAGCTGGGATGCGACGCCTTCAACCTGTTCCTCGCCAACGGCGGCGCCGCCGGACAAGACATCTTCCATGTGCATCTGCATGTCCTGCCGCGCTTTCACGGCGATGGCTTCGGGTTTCGCTTCCCCCATTATTATCCCCGCGAGGCGGAACGGGAGCAGCTGGATCGTCAAGCCGCCCGGCTACAAGCGCTGCTCGAGGCCCAAGCCGGGAGAAGTGAGAACCGCGCATGAAATTCAGCCTGCCTTACGGCCAAGGCCACCTGCAGTTGGAGCTGCCCCCACCCTGGCAGGCAGACTGGATCGCACCGGCGCCAGTCGCTGCGGCGCACGACCCCGCAGGCGCCGTCATAGCGGCGCTCGCGGCCCCCGTCGGCGGCGTGCGGTTGGAGGATTTGCGGGGCGCGCGCTCCGCGGCCATCGCCATCAATGACAAGACCCGGCCAGTGCCCCATGACCTGCTGCTCCCCCCGCTGCTGGCACGCCTGGAGGCGTTGGGACTACCGCCGGCGGCGATCACCCTGTTGATTGCCACCGGCGCTCACGCTCCCCTGGCAGCGGAAGAGTTCAAGCGCGTGCTGCCGGCCGCCATCATGGCGCGCTATCCCGTGCGCTCCCACGACTGCGACGACGAGGCCAATCTGTGTTACCTGGGGCAGACGCAGCGCGGCACCCCCGTCTGGATGAACCGGCATTTTGTTGAAGCGGAACTGCGGCTCGTCGTGGGCAACGTCGAGCCGCATCAGTTCCAGGGCTTTTCCGGCGGGGCCAAGAGCGCCGCGATTGGGCTGGGAGGGCGCGTCACCATCAACACCAATCATGCCCTGCTGCGTGACCCCCGAGCGCGCCCCTGCGGCTACGCCGATAATCCCATGCGCCAGGACGTCGAAGAAATCGGGGAGCTGGTGGGGATTCATTTCGCGCTCAACGCCGTCCTCACGCCAGAAAAAGCCCTGGCGCATGTCGTCGCGGGCACGCCGCGCGCCGTGATGGAAAGCGCCATGCCCCTCGCGCGCGCCATCTTCGAGGTCGCCATCGTCGCCCCCTACGATCTCGTCATCGTCGCGGCCGGCGGCCATCCCAAGGACCTCAACCTCTACCAGGCGCAGAAGGCCCTGGCGCACGCCTCGCTGGCGGTGAAAGAACAGGGGCTGATCATCCTGGTCGCCGCCTGCCCCGAAGGCCTCGG
>JAAZNO010000701.1 GCA_012798275.1 Chloroflexota bacterium | reverse complement strand
GAGACCGCGCGGGTGCAGCTGCAACTGGCGCGCGTGCTGTTCGTCCCAGCGGGAGAGCCGCCTCACAAAACGGACGTGGATTTGAGCCCGATTGCGAAACGGGTCGCGCTCGTCCAGGCCGCCATCGCCGACAACGGCTCCTTCACCCTCTCCCGCGTGGATGTGGATCGCGCCGGCCCCCATTACACGGTGGACATGCTGCGCCTGCTGCGCACGGAATTCCCGCAGGTGACCGACTGGTTTCTGCTGCTCGGCGAGGATTCGCTCCACGATTTTCTGAGCTGGCGCGCGCCAGAGGAAATCCTCGAGCTGGCAGAACTCGCGGTGATGCGGCGCCCCGAAAAGCCCGCGCCGCTTGAGACATTGCAGGAACGCCTTCCCACGCTGGAGCGGCGGCTCACCTGGTTGGATGTGCCACCGCTCCACCTCAGCGCCACCGAACTACGGCGCCGCGTCCGCGAGGGGTTGCCCCTGCGTTACCTGGTCCCGTTGCCGGTAGAGGTACTGATCCGCAAACACCAGCTCTACACGGGCTGATCCGCCAGCTCCAACGCGCCGTTCGCCGGCATTGCCAGTGGCTCCATCTGCAGCTGCACCAGATTGAGGTGCCGATACAGCCCCTCTTGCGCGATCAGTTCCCGATGCGTCCCCATCTGCACGATGGTGTTGCCCTCCAGCACCACGATCTTGTCGGCGTTGCGCACCGTCGAGAGGCGATGCGCGATGATCAACGTCGTGCGCCCCACCATCAACCGCTCCAGCGCCTGCTGAATCAGCAGCTCCGTTTCGGTGTCCACCGATGAAGTCGCCTCGTCCAAAATGAGGATGGGCGCATTTTTGAGCACGGCTCGCGCGATCGCCAGGCGCTGCTTCTGCCCGCCGGAAAGTTTCACCCCACGTTCGCCGATGAGGGTGTCGTAGCCATTGGGCAGCCGCATGATGAAATCATGCGCATTGGCGACCTGCGCGGCGCGGAGAACTTCTTCCTCCGTGGCGTCCGGCTTCCCGAAAAGGATGTTTTCTCGCGCCGTGCCGTGGAAGAGAAACACGTCCTGCAACACAATGCTGATCTGCCGGCGCAGATACTCGAGCTTGAGCGCCCGCAGGTCGTAGCCATCGAGGGTGATGCTTCCCTCGCAGACGTCGTAGAAGCGAGGGATGAGGCTTGCCAGGGTGGTTTTGCCCACGCCCGTCGGTCCCACCAACGCCACCACACCGTGCGCGGGAATCTCCAGGTTGATGTGTTCCAACACCGGTTCGCCCTCGTTGTACCAGAAACTCACATCGTGGAAAGCGATCGCGCCCTGGATCGGGGTCGGCAGCTCCCTCGCGTCCGGCGCTTCCACGACCGTCGGCTGCTCGTTGAGCAACTCCGAGACGCGCTCGGCGCCGGCGAGCGCTTCCTGCACCCCTTCCCATGCATCCGCCAGAACGCGGATGGGCTGATAAAACAGGTCGAGGTAAAGGTAAAAGGCGACCCAATCCTCCAGCGGCAAGACTTGCTGCAGCACCAATCGCCCGCCGAAGTAGATCATCAAAATCACGCCCAGGGAGGAGGTGAACTCCACGAAGGGGTGGAAGGTCGCCATGAGCCGCAGCGCACGCAACAGGGCGTCCCGGTACCGGGCGATGTGTTCCCCCACGTGTCCCGCCTCCAGCTCCTCACGCGTGAAGGCCTTGATCTCCCGAATGCCGGCGATGTTGTCGTTGAGCGTGGCGTTGAGCTCGCCCAGCTCCTTCTGTCGCACCACGAATGCGGGACGAACGTAGCGGGCGAAACTGCGCATCGAGAGGATAATGAAGGGCACCGGGATCAGGCTGAGCAGCATCAACTGCCAGTTGATGGTGACGAGGACCGCCGTCACGCCGATCAAAGTGAGCGCATTGACGGTAATATCGGGGATAGCATGCGCGATGAGGCGCTCGAACATGTCCGAATCGTTCACCACGCGCGACATCAGTTGCCCGGTCTGTTTGTCCTCATAGAAGCGCAGCGACAGGCGCTGCAGGTGCACATAAATCTGATGCCGTACGTCCGCGACGACGCCCCATCCCGCGACGTGTCCCATGTAGCTCCGCACGAACTGCAATCCGCCGCGGATGAGATACACTGCCAGCGCCACCAGCGCCAGGCGGGTGATGGTGGCCAGCGAGTCGGACATCGCGTTCCCCGACGTGACCGTAGCGACGAGGCTGCGGATCAGCCAGGGGATGACGAGTTGCACGCCGACCAGCAATACCATGGCCACGACGGTGAGAGCCAGCGCGCGCCAGTATTTGCGTGCATAGGCGATGAGAAAGGACAACGTTTTCATATGCCTGTAATGTCAACTCCTCGAAATATAGAGATCGGTGAGTAGTGAGCCGTGAGTAGAAGTGACACCTCATGTCACTAATAGTTAGCTATTATAACTGATTTTTGGTTTTTTCAAACACACCTTCGCGCCCTGGTCTCGCGTTGTGCCTTCGGGCCTTTGTGGTAAAGTTGGAAAACGTGGGAAAGTGCGAACGTGGGGAGGTGCGAACGTAAGTGATTCGCTTTTTCGCCTTTTCGCTGACCCGCCTATTTTCCGAGGAGACGCCATGTGCTGGCGCACATCATCCAAAAATGAAAATGTGCGGTCATTGTTCAGCCTGGCACCAGGTAGCTCGACGGCGATGGATGAACCTTTGTAATCTGTAGCTTTTGCCCCACCCCCTGCCCCCTCCCCAATGGCGCAGGCGCCGTTGGGGAGGGGGAGAAAAAAAATATGGGGTTTTGCAGGCGGGCTACGCCCGCCTGCAAAACCCCACAAAAAAAGTTCCCCTTCCCCCCGCGCTGCGCGGGGGGAAGGGGAAGGGGATAGGGGGCAAAAATTGATTCTTAATCTTCAGCAATCACCGTGAAATCTTGCGTTTTTTTAGTCAGTGGCTGAACAGTTACCCTGTGAGCCATAGCCCGTGAGCAGAGGCTGCAACGGCTCACCGGTTCGACACGAACCAACCGCGCTGAAACGCGTGGTTTGAGGACGTAGCAGCCCCGGGGGGAAGGAATTTCTGATCTGATTCGTGAAATTCGTGTTCATTCGGGGCCATTTTCGAAGGAGGATTACAAACGATGAGTCGCTTGTTACCATTGCTAGGGTTACTGGGGATCGTGCTGCTCTCCGGCTGT
>JAAZNO010000700.1 GCA_012798275.1 Chloroflexota bacterium | reverse complement strand
GTACAGATTGAAGAAGCTGCCACAGGCTGGGACGATTGGGGGCGTTTCTCCAGCCGCCAGCAGCAGCACATTAACATGGGAGGATTGATCGGACATAACCGTTACCAGGGACAACTGGCGCCTTACCGCGCCCTGCTGACCCTGGGCACCTTGCTGCATGTGGGCAAAGGGACGGTGTTTGGAAACGGGAAATTCACGGTAACCGAGTAAAGCCTGGCTATTCCGCATTCTCGTCATCAGCGCCGGATTCCGTCCGCAGCGCCCGGTGGTCAACAACCGGTATGAGCGCCAGTTCCCGAATGCGGTCCAGGCGAAAGACACGTTCGGCTTGCGCTCGCCGACAAAAGCCCACCAGATAGAGTTCCTCGCCGTAGCGGGTGCAGCGGCGCTCGATGCGGTAGGGTTCAACAATCCGTCGCGTCGTTTCGTCGCGTCCGGCGGTGTAGTAAGCCAGCTCCAACGCCAGACCGTCCTGTAAGGCCTGTTCAATGATGGGCAGGCTCTCTTCAATCTTCAAGGTCGGCTGTGTCCACATCGGGAAGGCTGAGCGTCCGGCAAAGGCATCCTGTAAAGCAGCTCGCACACGCTGCGCACTGGCTTCTGCGGCAGTCAAATCCCCCGGCGCGAGTTGCGCCGCCAACCGTTCCAGCACCTCATCTGGCAGCGCAGCAGGCAAGGGCAATACCGTACCCAAGTCACGGTACACGCGCGCTGCGAGCCACAGCAACGCAGCGCCGCCTTTCCCCAGTCCCCTATCCTGTTCTGACGTCGTGGTCTGAGGCAATTCCACCCACGGCGGCGCGTCTTCCTGTTGGGTGAGTCTGCGCACCAACAGCGGCAACTTCCCCTCATCCACTGCCACCGCACGCCGTCCCAGAGTCCGCAACACCAGCTGCCGGCCCCGGCGACTGCGCTGCAAGCGCGCCAGAATCTCCGGGTCGCTCACTTCCAACACGGTGAGCCGTTGCACACGCATCCGTGCCGCCCCCGCTGCCCAGGCAGTGAGCGTAGCAACCTCAGCTCCGGTGAGAGGGCGTTGCGCCACGGTGTTGAGCTGCGTGAGCAGCGCTTCGGCAGTAGCGCCGCGCTGCAACGCGCGCACCCAACTCGCCTGCGTAAGCCGATAGGCGCCCGAGGCCTGCCTTGCGGCGCAAGTCGCGAGCGTCACCACAGCCAGGGGATCGCAGGCCACGCCGGGCGGCGTGAAATCGAATTCCACCCCCAGCATGAAGGGTGGCGGAGGCGCGGGTTGAGGTGCGGGACCCCCGAGCAGGTAAGCGCCCCATGCCGTAAGGTGTAGCCCGGATGCTTCGGCAGTGATGACGCCCAAAGCCGTCAAAGGGCCGCTCAACAGGGCGAGCAAAGCCTCGGTCAGCTGCGTTTCTGGCTCCCAGGCGTGCGCTCCCAAGGCTGAGCGTGGCGCTGGATCATACGCTAATAACCGCGCAGCCAGCGCTTCGGCGCTGCCCAAAGCGGCAGAGTGCGTGGCAGAGCGCGTCAACTCGCGCACCAGAGCCGCGTGCAGTGTGCTGGTAATGCCCAGCCGGTAGGCAGGCAGGCGAAAATCTGCCCACTGTTTAGCGTTGGGCGTAGCGAACGCGGGCCACAGAGCCTGCAATTGGGCAGCAGGCGCGGCAGCCAACCATTCCCAACCCGCTGGCGTCAAGACCAGGAACTGCCCAGCGGGACCAACCAATCCCGCAGCCACAGCCAGATAGTGCCAAAAGCGCCGTCGCGGGGCGCGCAGTTCCCCTACCAGAGCCGGATGGGCGGGCACCTGGCAACAACGCGCGCCCCACTCGCGCAGGAATGCGGGTGGAAGCCAGCGCCCGTGCACCAGGCGCGGCGGGTCAGCCGCGAGCAACGCCAGCAACTGCACCAGATCGTGCAGCACCGGCAGTGGCACAGCGGGCGCCAGAGGACGTTGCGGAGGACGCAGGGGGACCGGATAATGGGCAAGCATGTCTGCCGGAATGAGCAGATCGCGAGACTCTGGATCCCAGAAGATGAGACCCAGGAAGTAGAGCTGCTCCACAGGTGAGGCGGGATGCTCCCAGGGGCGCGTCGGGCTGGCGGCGTCCCAGGGGCGGAACTCGCGGAAATCGCCATAACGACGGGCAAGGTGATATCGTGGCAATCGGCCACCGGCAGCAACCAGGTCGGCTAACACCATGCGCTCCTCAACGCTCAGACTTGCCAGCAGGTCGCCCAGTGCAGAGAGGTCGCTGAGTGTTGCCAGGGTCAGCGCCACCAGCTCAACCTTGGGCAGATTGCGTGGCACGCGGGCGCCGCGCAGCAAAGCCATCACATACAACAGGGGATAGGGAGTAGCCTCCAGCAACGCGCGCAATGGCAATAGGTTCATGGCAGAATCCTCCGTTTTGGTGTATACTATTGGTAACGAAATCTTAGCACTCTCATGATTTTCGCACCAGCTACACGCTTTTCGGGCTTTTTTTGAACATGCCACGTAACGAGCACAACAGTGGTGGCAGGTGAGCACATTTACAGGCAAACAGGTATCATAGTGGGGGAAAAAGACGCACAACCGAGACCTTCTACTATGCCAGGTGGGAAATGAAGAGCCTCTAATAAATGGGGGTCCGAACCCAGGCCCCGATGAAGAGGGGATTGAAACTTGGTTGGTCGTAAACCGCCTCACGGCGAATCAACGTCCGAACCCAGGCCCCGATGAAGAGGGGATTGAAACAAGACCATCTTGCCGTTGAGGAGTCTGCGCATGTCGTCCGAACCCAGGCCCAGATGAAGAGGGGATTGAAACAAAGGCATACTGCCCCTCCCATAAGCCT
>JAAZNO010000139.1 GCA_012798275.1 Chloroflexota bacterium | reverse complement strand
CGGGGAATTCCATGCTGACCCAGCTGACGCCGTCATAGAGGCTGAACGTCACGCCAGTGAGGCGGGCGTTGGAGGCGTAGACGAGCTCCACAAGTTGCGCCGCGCCGAAGCCCAGGTAAGTCGCCGTCCCGCCCCAGCGGGAAAGCGGTGTCGCCTGCGTGCGGCCGGGAGGCAGCCAGTAGAAGCCGAGCGTGGTGCGGCAGTCGTCGTTGCCGCCGCAGGTGGTGAGCGCGGCCCACTCGTAGGCGGCGTCGACGCGCAGGTAGAGGTGTTGGGCGTCGAAGCCGTAATAGAGCCGTTCGAGGGGCAGGCTGCCGGCGGCCATCGCGCCGCCGCCTGCCGTGTAGAAGCCGGCCGCGTCCCATTCCCCGGCGGTGACGGCGCCATCAATGGTGGGAGTGAGCCGGTCGGTCGGAGATTGCTCCGCTGCCGCCGGCGCCTGCGCGACAATCGGCACGTCGAGCCAGTCGGGCGGCTCTTCCCCCAGCGTGCGCAGCACCTGCTTGAGCGTCTCGCGGAATTGCCGGTCGAAGCCTTCGTCGTCGCCGGAGTTCTGATCCGCGCCGTACCACCAGAACCAGTCGGAGCCTTCGGCGATGAACATGAGGTCGAGCGCCTGTTTCAGGGCCTCGGCGCTCGGCGGGGTGCGTTTGCCGCTCTCGTACTGTTTGACGATGTCGCGCACCTCGCGCAGGTAGTCCCAGGCCTGATTTTCCTCGTCCTCGCCGATCCAGGTGCTGAAGTCATGGTTGATCCAGCTGCCGGCCCAGAGGTCCTCGATCGTGCGGGAGGGTTCCTGGGGGAAGCGCTCCAGGTATTCGGAGGGCGTCACGGTGAGGATGGTGTCATCCGCCGCCAGCAGTTGGTAGAGGGTGTTGAGGAATTCCTTGCCGTCGTTGTCGTAATGTTCCCAGGCGTTTTCCCCATCCAGGATCACGGTCACGAGGTGCGGGCCGGCCGCGTTTTCGGCGCGGAGCTGGTCGCGGATGGCGTGAAGGCGCTTCATGAAGTCCTCCGCCGCCGCGGCCCCCTTCATTCCGGAGTAGGTGAAGCCCACTTTGTCGGAGATCACCACATCGCGGAAGACGATGGCCACCGGGCTGCCGTCGCCGGCGGCGACGTTGTACGGTCGGTAGAGGAGGTCGGCTTCCTTGACGGTATCCGCGCTGTCGCGGCTGAAGCCGTCGAGTCCCAGGGATTTGGCGAGGACGCCCTCGTCGGAGGCCATCCAGCGCAGGCCCGCCTCGCTCACCATGCCGACGATTTCCTCGGCGACCGAGCCTTCCCCCGGCCACATGCCGCGCGGGGCGCGACCGAAGAGCTCCTGGTAGCGGGCGACGCCTCGCGCCAGTTGCGCTTTCGCGTCCTGCTGGACGCGGAAGGCGGGATCGGGGAGCTTGTCGGTGGGCATGGCTTTTCGCGCGAGGGCGGTATTCATGAGCAGCGGCAGGATGGGATGGGCGTAGGGGGTTGTCGTCACCTCGATCTGTCCGGCGTCCTGGAGAGCCTTGTGCACGGGGATGACGTCCCGAATCAGCCGCAGATGTTCGTCGAGCACGAGCTG
>JAAZNO010000699.1 GCA_012798275.1 Chloroflexota bacterium | reverse complement strand
TGCGGCTGACATTGATAGCCGGCGAGCTGCAGATGCCGCGAGGCGACCTGTCCCATGCCCTGGACGAAGCCGCGCTGCGCCATGCGTCGGTGCAGCGCCGCCATCCGCTGCTCGAATTCCGGCGTGTCGAGCGCGGCGAAGCTGCGCAGCAGGGAGGGCAACGGCAGCACGACCTGCAGCCACTCCGCCACGTTCCAGCGAAAACCGGCGCGCGGCGTCCCGTTCTTGAAGCTCTGCGTCTGCCCGTTGATGTAGGCCGAATCCGCCAGCCAGATGAGAGCTTCCGCGTGCGGATGCGCCGGGATCTCCACGGCGTAGAGCCACAGGAGAAAGTGGATCGTCCCCAGCGGGTATTTGTGGCGGAAGTGTTGACGGCTGATTCCTGCCAGGGTGTTGGGATTGCAGTTGTGGACAAATCCCGGCAGGGACTCGCCGGGGTCGAGCCGCGTGATGTGATGTCCCAGCGAACGTACCTGCGGATGATAGATGTCGAGATCGAGCCACAGCCCATCGAGCAGCTGCTCCCAGGTGAGCCCGGCGGCGTGATGGACGCGGCGGTATTCATGATAGACGCCGGCGAGCTGCGCGCGCGGATGGGTGTGGAGGAAGAGGACGGCGCTCAGCGCGGCGTCGAGGTCGTCGCCGATGATGAGCAGCGCCGGCTCGTCGTTGGGAGCGAGCCAGGGGAAGCGCTCCAGGATCGCGGCGCGGTCAAAGGGCTGGTGGCCCAAGGCCCCTGAGGCGGCACCATCGCCGGAGGGCGGCTGTCTAGCCGATAGGGTCGCCATCCGTCGCTCCCCGTCGCCGTTTGAGGATCCGTTCCAGCGCCCAGCGCCCGCGCCCAAATTCCGCGGAGAGGATCTCGAAGGCGGCTTTTTTGGTCTTCCCCTCGGCGCGGAGCGCCTCATAGCGGGCCAGCAACGCCGTGATTTCCGCCTCGTCCCAGCTGCGCCCTTGATTGGCCAGCGTCTCCGTTTGGGGCTGACGCAGCTGGCCCAGCAAATCGCCGGGGGTGAGCGTCTGCAGCCGCGCCACGCCCCTGTCGAAGGCCGCCGGGGAGAGCTCGAAGCCGACGCAACGCCGGTTGAGTCCCAACGCCACCCGCGCGGTCGAAAAGCCGCCCAGGAAAGGGTCGCAGATCAGGTCGCCCTCATGGCTGCTGTACTGGAGCATTTTGATCAACAGGGCGGTGGGCAATTCGTTCTTGTTCTTTACCTGTCCCGGTTTGTACTCGCGGTTGATGATCCAGACGTCTTCGCGATCCTGGTAATTGAATGAGCCGCCGTCGGGGGCATTTTCCTGCAAGCCGTAGCGGCAGGTGAGGTTGAAGGTGCGCTTGCCGGGGCCGGGTTTTTCGTAGTAGAGGATGTGATAGTGCGAGGAGACGTACTTGGTGCGGGTGAAGACGCCGAAATTGTACTTCCAGATGAGGTGATTCACCTCGAGCAGCTCTGTGGCGCGCAGCGCGGCGAGGACGTGATACAGCTGCGTGTAGCCGGACACGATGTAGATCGCGCCGTTAGGCCGCAGGATGCGGGCCGCTTCGGCGATCCAGCGCCGGCTGAAATCGCCATAGTCGGCGGCCGGCACTTCGATGTAGCCGTCCATGACAAAGGCCTCGTTGCGGTTGTAGTGCTTGTGGAGCGTGTCCCCGGCGATGCCGTAGGGTGGATCGGTGACGATGAGGTCCACACTGCCATCGGGGAGGTGGGCCTGGCAGCCGGTGATACAATCCTCGTTGTAGAAATGGCTGTCATGGATGATGATTTCGTTCACGGTAACCCCTGTGAAAATCGGCAAACCCGAAAAATTACTTGCGTGGCAAAGGTGGTGCGAACTTATGAACTTTCACAATTCAATTCGGTAATCACGCCGTG
>JAAZNO010000138.1 GCA_012798275.1 Chloroflexota bacterium | reverse complement strand
TCCCTCCCCCATTACCATCTGCGGTGAGTCCTGGCACAATTTCATTATAGCACGCTTTTTTAGCTGGCGCGCATAGAATTTCCTGGCGAGTGCCGCGGCCGCGAGCCTGAGAGCGCCAGGAAACGGCCTCCGCGCGCCGCAACGGCCTCAAGGATGGAGTTGCCTCATCGCGCTGGCGGGGTGAACGCTTCCTCACAAATCGGCTTCTATGCCCTGGGTAATGCAGGCGACAAGACGCAATAATTTATCCATGATGTGCTCTGCATGAATATTCCCTTCATGTTTTGCCTGGCTCAGGCGGTCCGATACCACACCTACCCAGCTGCATTTCAGCCCCAGCCTCCTTCCGACTGTAAAAAAGGCTGATGATTCCATCTCGATCGTGAGGACTCCCAAGTCCCGCAGACGCTCGATCAGATGCGCTTCTTCCCGATACAGAGCCTCCGTCCCAAATGAAAGTCCTATGGTATGGGCCTCATTTTGTTGCGTCAGGTGGCGGTGAAGCAGCGCCGTCAAGCCGAAATCGGCGACGGCTGGATATTCGATCGGCGCGTAGTATCTCGAGGCGCCGTCGCCTCGGATAGCCCCTTCGAGCAGGATCGTATCTCCGATCTGGAGAGTGTCTTGGAGCGCGCCTCCCAACCCCAGCCCAATCACATACTGGATTCCGCAAGCGGCTAATTGCTCCAACGAGTTGGCAATTCTTGCCCCGCCATACGACGGAAAATGAATTGCAAAACGCTTTCCGCTCTTGGTGACACACCGCTGCACCGGCGTGGTGCTGTAGGGCCACTTAAAGGCCGGGTCAATTTGGGGAAGCGTTTCGACTACCTGCCGAAAGAGACCAGAACTGAAGAGGACTAAACACGTCTTCCCAAGGTCCGCATTTTCTGGATCAAAGCCATGATAGAGGAAATCCTCTCGAGGGGTGACATAGCAGGCATCGCCAGTCCAAATATCATCACAAAAGATTGAGTCCATATTTCATTCCCTTCAGGGAGACGCTGTTGTCTACAGCAGCCGCAGTGTGAAAAGCGCGCACGGCGCATCATGCTGACGTGATTCTTCCACGGCTTGGTGGAGAGGCCATTTTGTTTCGCAGGGCTTCACAGAAAGCGCTGATTTCATCCGGCGGGACCGCCTCACTCTCTGAAACTTTAATCAGGGCAAAACTTTTGCTACCCTTTAAGTCGTTCGTCAGACCTTGCGGTTTGGCGAAAACATGAAAATGAATGTGATGGAAATGCTCTGCCTCCGCAAAACAAGAGACATATTCTTTTTCACATTCTCTCCTCCCTTGCTGGACAAGATGAACGCATCGGAAATGAGAAAACGCTGCTGTGACAGGGGAAATTAAATTTATTTACCATGGGGCGCGCAGAGATTCTTTACAAGATGCCCCCTTGCGGATGACCTGCTGCTCGCGCGGTCAGCTGCAGGGGGCATCCGTCCGTCAGCCTGGCTGGCGATGAAAGGGGCTTATCCCTTCGCTGGCAGCGTCGTGACGCGCTCCCCCCGAATGTAAGCCTCCAGGTTCTCGCGCGCCTCGTCGTCGGTGAATTGCACCGGTGGTGATTTCATGAAATAGGCCGAAGGTTCCACGATCGCGCCGCTCAAGCCGCGATCCAGCGCCAGTTTTGCCGTGCGGATGGCATCAATGATGACGCCGGCACTGTTGGGGCTGTCCCACACCTCCAGTTTGACCTCCAGGTTGAGCGGGACATTGCCGAAAGTCGTGCCTTCCATGCGGATGTGGCACCATTTACGATCCTGCAGCCACGGCACGTGATCGCTGGGCCCCACATGAATGTTCTCCGCGCCCAGATCGTAGGGAATCTGGCTGGTGACGGCGTTGGTCTTGGAGATCTTCTTTGATTCCAGCCGTTCGCGCTCTAGCATGTTGAGGAAGTCAGTGTTGCCGCCGAAGTTGAGCTGATAAGTGCGGTCAATCTGCACGCCGCGATCCACGAAGAGCCGCGTGAGCACCCGATGCAGGATCGTCGCGCCCAGCTGGCTTTTCACATCGTCGCCGATGACAGGCAAGCCCCGCTCGGCGAACCGCCGCTGCCAGTACCCCTCGCGCGCGATAAAGACCGGAATGCCATTGACAAAAGCGCAACCGGCGTCCAGAATTTGCTCCACGTACCACTTGGTCGCCATCTCGCTGCCCACCGGCAGGAAGTTGACCACCACCTCGGTCCGGGTATCCTGCAAAATGCCGCGAATGTCGGCCGTAGGGCCGGGCGCTTTCTGGATGACCTGGGACAGATACTTGCCCAGGCTGTCGTGCGTCATGCCTCGATACACCGGGACGTTGAGGTACGGCACCTCGGCGAACCGGTAGGTGTTGTTCGGCGGGGCGAAAATCGCCTCGGACAGATCCTTGCCTACCTTGTTCACGTCAATGTCGAAAGCCGCCGTAAATTCGATGTCCCGCACGTGATAGGGGCCGAGGCGAGCGTGCATCAATCCCGGAATAAAGGCATCTTCCGGCGCGTTCTGATAGAAGTGAACCCCTTGCACCAGCGCTGAAGCGCAATTGCCAATGCCGATGACCGCAACCCGGATTTTCCGTTCACTCATGTCCTATTGATCTCCTTGAAAAAATGACTTGACTTGTAATCCGACGCTCGTTGCCTTTGGGGGAGCAAGCCGTCGGTGAGACTCCCTGGTGGGGACCCGCTGGGGATGGCCCACGAGGACTATAGCACGGTTCGTAACGCTGTCAAAAAATCTCCCAGCAGCAAGGCATAGTACTTAGGTACTATTCCCCTGTGGTTATAACTGTGTTAAAATTTAGTCAGAATTCTCATTCCAGGCACATATGTTCGGTAAGAAATAAGTTTATCAGGGGGTGCTATGATGGGCAAGACGCGGTTTCAACGAGTTGTAGCGCTGTTTTTGGTTATCTTCACTCTAACTTTTGCTTTGTCAGGCAGCACGCTACGTGTGACCTCCTCACGGATCGCGGTTATCGTGCGGGGCGCCACCCTGGAAAGCGCCGCTGTCGCAGTCGCTCAGAACGGCGGGCGGGTGCTGGAGAGCTATCCCATGATTAACGCTGTTTTGGCCGACATTCCCGTCGCCGCCGGCAACGCTCTCACCGCGGCTGGGGGCGTTGAGGGCGTGTTCCCCAATCACACCGTCGAGGCCGCGGGCGGGCCGATAAGAGAGGAAGTGGAATTTGCCGAAGCCGTGGGGGCGGCGGACGTGTGGGCCGAGGGCCATCTCGGTCAGGGCGTCACCGTTGCTTTCCTGGACACCGGCATCGAACCGCGTTTTGCCAGCCTGCGCCATGGGGCCAATGGGAATCAGCGCATCCTGGCGTACTACGATGCCATCGGCAATAAGCTTTATAAGGAGCCGCATCTGATGCAATCGCCGGGCGACCCGAACGGGCACGGCACGCACGTCGCGGGCATTGTCGCCAACAGCACCTACGAGTCGCACACGGGAACCTATCTGGGCCTGGCGCCGGCGGTGAACCTGGTGGCGGTGCGTGCCTTGAATGCCGACGGCTCAGGGACTTACGCCGATGTGTTGCGCGGCATTCAGTGGGTCATTGACAATAAGGACGTTTACAACATCCGCGTGCTCAACATCTCCATGTATGCCCAGTCCCTTGCTCCCTATTGGGCGGACCCCTTCTGTCTGGCCACGATGGCGGCCTGGAATGCGGGCATCACAGTTGTGGTGAGCGCGGGGAATGGCGGGCCTACGCCGATGAGCATCGGCGTGCCGGGCAACACTCCCTATGTCATCACCGTTGGCGCTTTCACGGATAATTACACTCCCTCCGATTTCGGCGATGACTACATTCCAGAATTCTCCGCTACGGGGCCCACGCTGGACGCCTTCGTCAAACCGGATGTGGTCGCGCCCGGTGCGCACATCGTCTCGCTGGCGCGCCATGACACCTATCTGGCCCAGCAGTATCCCGAGAACCGCATCGTCCCCTTCTATTTCAAGAC
>JAAZNO010000698.1 GCA_012798275.1 Chloroflexota bacterium | reverse complement strand
GGCTTTGCCAGAATCGCGTTTTTGTCTATACTTTGCTGTAGTCCCTGCATTCGTGGCTGGTATTCGTGGCCGACATTCGTGGCCGGTATTCGTGGTCACATTCGTGGCTGGAGGTGATGGCATATGAGCGGGATTCCCGGCGACCTCTACGGACGTGTGCAGGCGGCGCTGTTGCGCTGCGGCGCCTGCGACAGTGACCGCGCGTTGAGAGCTCTCTTCGTGGATGCGCGCCTGAGCGCGTGGCGCGACCTGCTGCCGGAGGCCGGCACTCGCGCGGAACGAGCGCGGGCCGTCGTCGCCGCCCTGAGTGAGCGCACTAATCCGGCGGGGGAAAACGCCCTGGCCCTGCTGCTGCGCGTCCTGGCCGAAAATACCCCGCCCGGCGATGCGCTGCGTGAGGAGCTGGCCGCGCTGGCCGGGGAGGTGACGGCTGCCGTGCATGTGGAGGCAGTCGGCGGCGCGCAACCTCCTGCTGGCCCGACGGTTTTCAATCAGCAGGGACAACAGGTCGGCGTGCAGCTCAACGTGGCGGGGAATTACTACGCCGCGCCAACGTCGCCGACCCAGGGGAACCTCACCCTCATCGGCGACGGGAACGTGGTGGGGAACGGGAATGTCGTCAGCGTCGAGAAAGGCGCGACCGCGCCGCCGCCTGTTCCTGCCGCGCCTGTGGATCTCCCATCCCTGCGCGCCCGTCTGCAGCGGCTCGATGCGGTACAAATCGAAGGCCTGTGCCTTGACTATTTCCCGACAGTCTTCGACAAATTTGCGCGGGGCCTGCAACGCGGGGAAATGATCAACCTGCTGTTGGATCATTGCCGTCGCAACCCCGACGAGGCCGCGCGGTTGGCGGCGGTTTTGGCGGCTTCCGGGGGATGAGCGCATCCTGCGCTTGACAAAATCCCATTTTCCCCTATAAAATTGTTTTATGCTGATACAACATCCCTGGACTTCCAAGCGAGGACTTAGATGAGACCTCAGCGGCGACGGTGGCTATGGCTTGGTCTGTGCGCGTTGGTGTTCAATATCGCAGCCGCGCCCATTTTGGACGAAGCGGTAGACCCGCAGGGAGGGGAGGAGAAGAGCCTTCCGCGCCTCGCCGCCGCTTCAACCCCCGAAGCGACGCCCCTCCCGACGCTTTCGACATATTGGAGCCCCCGCGTGCGTCAGTGGGACACGTTGATCATTCAAGAGGCGGAGCGTCGCGGGCTGGATCCCGATTTCCTCGCCTCGCTGGTGTGGATGGAATCCCGGGGCGATTCTCAGGCCATCGGCCCGGTGGGGTCGGTGGGGCTGATGCAGGTGATGCCGAAAGAGGCGGGGTTCTCCTGGCGCCCTTCGCGCGCCGAATTGCTGGATCCGACCACGAATCTGTTTTGGGGCACGCGCACCCTGGCGACGGTGATTCACCAGGGCAACGGCGATGTCTTCAATGCGCTCGCGGCCTACAACGGCGGCTGGGAGCAGATCATGTATCGCGCGCCGAAGTTCTTTGCGACCACCATCCTGCGCGATTACGTCAACGCGGTGGCATTGCGCCACGAGCTGCGAGG
>JAAZNO010000137.1 GCA_012798275.1 Chloroflexota bacterium | reverse complement strand
TGATAGCCCAGCATTTGCTGAACCGCGCCCGTTCGCGCAAAAGTCGTCTCAAAAAACAGCGTGGTCAACGGCAAGGTCCCTCAAGTGAACATGAATAATGTGCCATTGTCGTAATAATGACATCCTCGAAAAAGCGTTCATGGCGTTGAAACCGGGGCCAAAGCATCTGATGGTCTTCGACAGCGATGATGATCCCAGCATTTTCGTGGACTTTGCGATGTACGAAATCCGGCAAAGGGATGGCAAAAATATAGTGCAGCGCTATGCGGAAGAGAAAGGGGTCGCAGATGCTATTGAAAGAGAACTGCTGGCGGCGATGGTTCAGGCGCACCCCGGGCTTTATACCGTCCGGCAAATTTTGCGTGATAAGGGACAGACTGGAGCTGTTTGAACGCGCGAGCGCCGTAGGAATAATGGCTCTCATCTTTTTGGCGCTGGCAGGTTTCTATTCCCTGGATCATCGTGAGGAGAGTTTAGCGGCTGTTCCCTCCGAGGTGCCCCTCTTCTCCAGGCCTAGTGGTTACTATGAGGATGGCTTCCAGCTCGTCCTCAGCACAGTGGTACCCGGTGCAAAGATACGCTATACTCTGGACGGCGCTTCTCCCACGGCGGAAACCGGTGTGCTGTATACTGCCCCTATCCGTCTGAGTTCGGATACTCCCGCCGTGACCGTCGTCCGCGCTCGTGTGGAGCCCCCCGATGCCGCCCCTGGCCCGGTGGCAACCGCAAGCTACTTCGTGGGGGTGACGGCTGAGCTCCCGCTCCTCTCGCTGGTCATTGACCCTGCTGACATGTGGGATGCCGAGCGTGGCATCTATACCCACATCGAGGAGCGCGGGGTGGAATGGGAGCGCCCTGTAGACCTCACCTTCGTTGACGAAGATCGTAGTCAGAGCTTCCAAGTTGCTGCCGGCGTGCGCTTGCACGGTGAATGGACCCGGCGCTTCGAGAAGAAGTCCTTGCGTCTCTACTTCCGCAGTAAGTACGGCGCGGCGCAGCTCACCTACCCCCTCTTCCCCGGCAACGAAGTGACCACCTTCGACCGACTTGTCCTTCACAATGGCGGTAATGACTCGACCCAGCCTGAGGTCAATTGGACTCTGTTGCGCAATGCACTCATTACAGAACTCGCTTTTGCCATGGGGACAAATGCTGCTTATACCCGCCCGGTGCTGCTCTTCATCAACGGCCGGCCCTGGGGAATTTATCAGCTGCGGGAGCGCATTGATGAACAGTTCTTGGCGGATCACTACGGCATTGAAGAAGCGGATATTCTCGATTCACCGGCAAACCAGTGGGTCAGCAACACGGTTGCCGGCGACCGTGAACACTGGGAACAGCTGCTCAGCTATGTGAAGTCCCATGATTTACGTGATCCCACGGCTTATGCCGACGTTGCAGCGCAGGTGGATCTCGCCAATCTCATCGACTACACTTTGCTGCAACTCTACTCGGGCAATGTCGATTGGCCTGAGCATAATGTTAATCAATTTCGTGCGCGACATGCTGGAGGGCGGTGGCAGTGGATCGTCTGGGATAATGATTACAGCTTCGGGTTGAACCTGCCGGCTTATTTGGGATTCGAGGGCGACATCGTCACCCTTGATCTTGTGCAGAAGCTCTTTGAGGAAGATCATGCGGCGACGGCGGGCGAGGACACGCTGCTGATCCGCAAACTCTTCGAGAATCCTGACTTCCGTCAACGTTTCTTGCAGCGGGCTGCGGAACTGCTCAATACCACCTTTGCAGCGGAGGCGGTCGCGCCGCGGCTTGAGCGCCTCGTCGCTGCGCTGGCGCCGGATATTGACTACGAGCTTGCGCGCTGGGGGAGCAGCGTCCATTGGGCGCTGAGCGTCGAAGGCATGCGCGACTATGTCCACCGTCGCCCTGACGCCTTGCGGGCGCATCTGGTGACCGCTTTTGACCTGCCTGGAACGGTCGAGTGCATCTTTGCCCCCCCCGACGTTGGCGAAGGCAGTGTGGCAGTTGCCGGACGGGTGTTGGAGGAGCTTCCCTGGACAGGGGTTTACTTCCGTGGGATACCCATTGAGTTGCAGGCTGTTCCCGCGCCCGGCTATCGTTTCGTGGGGTGGAAGGGGCCTGAGGGCGAGGCGCCCCTGCTGACGCCCCCCCTTGCAGGAGAATGCGCGTTCACCCCAAGCTTCGAACCCCTGTCGCCAGACCTTCCATGGGCCGGCGACGTGACATTTACCGCTTATCAGGCGGATGATACGGCGGGGATTGAGGGCGATTGGTTCGAGGTGCGCGTCGAACGGTGTGGCGGGATTGACCTGCGCGGTTGGCGCTTGACCGATAACGACCGCAAGGATGCCACCGACGAAGGTTCGTTATTCCTGGCGGACGTCCCGGCTCTCGCCGCGGTGCCTTGTGGCACTACCCTGCATGTTATCGCTACCCGCAGCGCCGCCAACGATGCCCGCTATCCCCAAGACGATCTCGCAGCATGGGATCGCAGCTTGCTGCTCTACATAGGGAATGGACATCTGATCGAGGGCCACGATGCGTGGTTCGATTTGGGGGTGCAAGACAACCTTGCCGTCCTGGCGCCTGGACCGACAGCATCTTACACCGACGACGTGGGGATCGCTTTTATCTCCACCCATCCCCTGGTCACGGCTGCGTCCTTCGGGGTACTGAGCGATGGCGTGAAGGGGACGGCACCCTGAGTTGCACGCGATCTCTGCCTTACTCCTTTAGCGTGAAACTATCCAGGACGACCGCGCGATCATACGGCAGCTCGCCTCCAACGGTTGTTACTGCAAGACGCTCAACAGTAGCAGGCCGGTAGAGACCCACAGCGAGCCGGTAGCTCCCCGCCGGCAACCCCTCAGGCATGATGAAACTATGCACGTCGGGTATTTTGTCCCCTGGCTGCCAGGCGCCGGTAGGATAGCGGCCCTTCATGGGCATCCCATCATGCCCGCTCACCTGTTGCCCATCCTGATTCAGCAGGTGCACAAAAACGGTCACATCTTCCATGGGCGCCGCATCGGCTTCCCAGTAAAGTATCACCCGGGCCTCCTCACCTGGCTCCAACGTCTCCGGCAACTGCGCCGCTGTGAGTCGCACGCCATTCTCGAAGGATGCGTCAACCGGCATTGCCTCTGGGGGGATCGTCCCCTTCCACGGCACGGCCACGTAGGCTAACTTGAACCCCACGACGTCGGCATCTGGCATGCTCAGATCGAGATGATAGGCGCCGACGGGTATTGTGGCTGTGGTGGTCAGAATGAAGCGTTCAGCGATTGTCTCTCCAGGTAACCACCACTCTACAGGTAGCCCCTGAGGGATGAGGTGCTCGACCTGGGCGAAGTTCTCACCCGTGAGCGGCGAGAAGACCCGCACAATGGCCTGGGATGCTTCCGCTATCGGCGTTTCGGCACGCAGGAAGAGGGTCAGATAGACGGGCTCGCCTGCTTTCAGAGTAGGGGGCCAACGTCGGTAGCCCACCACGCGCGCTCCTGCGCCGAGTGGCAAATCAACCGGCATGACCTCCCCCCGGTCGTAGCTGCCCTCACGATAACGCCACACCGTCACCGGTGCTCCGGCGTCTGCTAATGACCCGAAGTGCTGGACCGGCTCATAACGTTCCTCAAACCAGCCGATGCCTGTCATGCGATCCCAGGCAAGCGAGCGTGCAGAGACACAGAAAGCGGGCGGATCGAGGTTTAGCGCCGCCAACATGCGCGCGAGGGTCTCCTCGTGGGGCAGCTCACCTGTCCAGGGGATCACCGGCCGTTGCGCTGCTACGCCGGCGCGCACCTCGCCCCACACGACGTCGCCGGGAGCACTGTGGGCGCGCACCCATTCACCGGCACTGACCTCAAGGGCATTTAAGGCGACAGGTCGCGCCTGGTAAGCCACGTAAAGGGCGCTGCCCCGCGCCAGCAGCAAGGGCAGTGCCAGCAAAAACGCTCCGCCGGCAATGGGGTAGGATTTGCCGGGGACGCGCCACGCGCCCGCCGCGTGTTCTGCCAGCCAGGCGCATCCTAACCCGGCGGCGACCGTGCCCCCAGCATAGAGACCCGCTACAAGCGTGGGAGCGCCGCTGGCCAGCGCTGCGCCGCCCCAGCCCAGCAACGCGAGCATTACAGGTGCCCTACCGCTCCATATCCCCAGTCCTCCCAGAGGAATGAGGAGCCAGTAGAAATCTTCCGCCAGCCAGCGCCGTCCTGTTTTGATGATCGCGCTGGCTCCCCACGTCAAGGGTAAGGGCGCCAGGTCAAAGAGCATCCAGCCCCCCAACAATCCGCCACACGCCAGGCCCCACAGAAAAGTCGCTTTCCAAGATAGCTGTTTTTCCCGGCGCCAGGCAGCGATCAGGAAAGCGGTGATCCCTACCCAGGTGGGCCAATCAAAGTAGCAGCCAAACCAGAGCGCCAACACGAGCAGCTGCGGGCGTTGGCGCTTTTCGAGGAGCAACGCCAGCGCCCACCAAAAGAGGGCCACGACCCATCCGGCGCCACTTCCGAAAGTGGTTTCCTCGAGAGGTGTGAGGACCAGCAGGGCGGCAACAGCTGGAGCTGCCGGGGCACGCCCCAAGGCCCGAACGGCGTAGTAAGCGGCGCAGGTCGCAAATCCCCAGCCGATGCTGCCGAGTAGCCAGAGTGCGGACTCGAGCGGGAGGGACAGGCGGGCCATAGCGGTCAGCAACAGCAGCGGCAGGGGAAACCGCCATGGAGAAAAGGCCGCCCAGTCAAGGCCGAAGGCAGCTTGCCTGCCGGCGGCAAGATTGCGAGCGGCGGCTATCAG
>JAAZNO010000136.1 GCA_012798275.1 Chloroflexota bacterium | reverse complement strand
GTGACCGATGGCTTCACGGGCAATATCATGCTCAAAACTACCGAGGCGGCGGCATCCTTTGCCGCGCATTTGCTCAAGAGCGAGTTCTGGCAGAAGCCGCTTTCAAAAGTCGGCCTGGTGTTGATGATTCCGGGCCTGGTGCTGGCCTTGCCGGGCCTGGCGTTGCTGACGCCGGCTTTCCGGCGCCTGGTCCGGCGGATGGATTACGCGGAGTATGGCGGCGCGCTGTTGCTGGGCGTGGAGGGCGTGGTGATTGTGGGACACGGGCGTTCCAACGCCAAGGCCATCATGAACGCGATCCGTCAGGGACGGGAGGCGGTCGCCGCGCAGGTGCTTCCCACCATCAAAGCGGGGTTGGGCGTGTAGCGTGTTGTGCAGCGGGGAGCGGTGTAGGGGTTGCAGGATGGGCCATTCGGTATTCTTGGGGAGGCGTCATGCGTGTCGTTGCCAAAGAGGCGTACATTCAGCGTGCCACGAAAGCCGGTAAATGGCTGACGCTGGTAGCATTAGGGTTGTTAGGAGGTTCGCTCCTCATCTACATGGTGCGGATGGAGTGGTGGTTCATCACGCTCATCCTGGGGAGCCTGGGTTTCGTCTGTTCTGTCGCCGGCAGTTATTACGGGGACCGCTTTGCGGGGCCGTCAGCGTATCATGTGAGCGTGCCTGATGCGCTCAAGGGCTTTGACGATGAGTATACCCTGTTGATTTATCAGAAACCGGTGCCGTTTTTGCTGGTCGAGCCGGGCGGGCTGACGGTCCTGCTGGTGAAGAATCAGGGGGGCGTGGTGACGTACGCCAATGGCAAATGGCGCCATAAGCAGGGCGGGAAGTTCTTCCGCCAGATGGGGGGCCAGGAAGCGTTGGGGCGTCCTGACGAATACGCGCGGTTGTTGGCGGCGGATCTTCAGCGTTATCTGCGCAAGCGATTGCCAGAAGGGATGGACGTCCCCGTGCGTCCCGTTATCGTCTTCATCGCGCCTAAAGTGCAGCTGGACGCGGAGGATTCGCCCGTGCCGGCACTCCGTGCTGAAAAGTTGAAGGGGTGGCTGCGCGGTCCAGGACGTCGCCCGGCGTTGCCGGCGGAGACGCGCCGGGCGTTGGCGGAAGCGCTGGGCCTGTCCGCCGCCTGAGTCACGTCTCCGTTGTGGGCAGCGTAAACCAGAAGCGACTGCCGCTCCCTGGCTGGCTTTCGACGCCGACGGCGCCGCCGAGTTTCTCTACGATGCGGCGGACGATGTTCAAGCCGAGGCCGTGGCCGTTGCTGCGCATGTGTCCGCTATCTGCCCGCACAAAGGGCTCGAAGAGGATCTCATGCAGCTGTGTTGGGACGCCGGGGCCAGAATCCTGCACCCAAAAGCGGTAATAGCGATTTCCCTCACGGGTGATGGCGTCTGCGTCGTACCCTAACGCAATTCGCGGTCGCGTCCCGCCGTATTTGAGGGCGTTGCTGATGTAATTTGCCCACACTTCTTCGACGAGCTGGGGATGTCCGCGTACCTCGGGCCATTCCGCCGGATAGGTGATCTCCGCTTCGCGCTCTGCGATTTGCCATGCCAGCCGCTCCAGGGCCTCTTTCACAATTTGCTGCATCTGCAAGGGCTTGACGTTGTGTTGCAGATGTTGCACCTCGGCCAGCAGGAGCAACCCGTTGATGATACTCACGGCCTTGCGGCTTTTGGTGACGATGATGCCGAGATACTCTGTGAGTTTTTCCGCGGGCAGCTGCGTGTGTTCCTCTTGGACCACCTCGGCGAATCCCAGGATGGCGCTCAAGGGATCTTTGAGATCGTGCGCCACGACGTGCGCGTAAGCCTCAAGATCGGCGTTGCTGGATTCCAGGTCGGCGTTGAGCCGCTGCAGTTCCGCATTCATCGCGCGCAATTGCATAATATCGGCAAAACGCGCCATGGCGATGGTGATCGCGCGGTCAAGGTCTCGCGGCTGAGGCGGTTTGAGCAGATAGGCGCCTACGCCGGCGGCAGTGGCCTGATTGACCAGCTCCTGGGTCTCATACGCGGTGAGGATGACAACGGGCGTCGGGCAGCTGACATGGAGTTCTTCGGCCACCTCCAGGCCGTTGAGGCCGGGCATCTCAATGTCCAGGATAACGACATCCGGGCGCGTTTCGGTGACGACGGCGATGGCGGTATACCCATCGTAGGCCTCCCCAACGATGGCGTATCCGAGACGTTCCAGCTGGCGCTGCACCATTTCGCTCACGAGGGCGTCGTCTTCAGCGATGACTACGCGGATGGGGGAAGGGATCATGCTCGTGTCACTCCGGAATGAAGAGGCTATTTTGATCTGAAATCGGGAAACGCAGGCAGGCGACCGCGCCATGGTCGTTGTGAAAGGTGACGACACCGCGCAAGTTGATGGCGACCAGGCGCTGCACGAGGTAGAGTCCCATGTGCCAATCGTTTGATTCAAGGACTCTTTCGGCATAGCCGGGGCCATCATCGCGGAATTCCAGGCGCACTCCCTCCGCCGTTCCCCAGGGGCCGGG
>JAAZNO010000697.1 GCA_012798275.1 Chloroflexota bacterium | reverse complement strand
CTGCAATTGAACCGCGCGCTGTTGCACTTCCCGGAAGAGGCGATTCGCCTCCAGCGCATTGGCGACCTGCAGGGCAATGGTCTGGAGCAGTTCCTGATCAGAGGGCGTGAAGAGATTCTCGAATTCATAGCTCTCGATCGCCATGACCCCCACAACTTTGTTGGCGGTGATGAGCGGCACGCCCAGCCACGAGAGCGCCTCGTCGCCCACCAGACTCAGCCCCTGCGAAACCATGAAGGCGCGGTTTTCCTCCAGGTTGGCCAGATGCAGGGGAACGCGATTGCGGATGATGTAGCCAGTCAGCCCCTGCCCCAGCGGGTGCTTGCTGGGCGTCTGCAATTGTCCATGCGCCATCTGGAACGCCAGCGTCCACTCCTCATGCCCCTCTTCATAGGTAGCGATGAAAAAATCCTGGGTGTCGAAGAGGCGGCTGACCTGTTCATAGGCACTGCGCAAAATGGCATCCAGGTCGGGCGCCTGCGCAAACGCCTGCTGCAGATCGGCAAGCACCGAGAGCTCTTTGATCCGCTTCTCCCGTTGCTCGAATAGCGTAGCGTTCTCGATAGCCATGGCAATCTGATCCGCCAGCATTTGCAGCGCGGCAATGTCCTCCGTCGCAAACGCTGCCACACGGTCGGATTGAATCGTCATGGCGCCGAAAATGTGCTGCCCGCGTCCGATGAGCGGCAAGGCCATCTCCGAATGGGTAGCCGGCAAAAAGGGATTGTCGAAGCGGCGCGCTTCCTTGCCGACGTCCAGCGCGATCCGCGCCTGTCCCTCCGCCACACACGCGCCGATCATCGAATTGCCGCCCACTTCCAGCCGGTGATGGGCCGCCAGCATCTGTACCCCGGCCTCGCCCGACCCAGCGCGCAATTCCGCCCATTTTCCGCTCCGATCCAGCAGGAACAGGCCCGCGTAGTACAGGCCGAACCGCTCCTGGATGGTAGCCACCACGCGCGGGAGCATCTCCTCCAGCGAGAGGATCGAGCTGATGAGGCGCGTTACGTCCGCCCCCACCGCCAACAGCTCCGCCTTGTGCTGCGCCTGCGCCAACAGCCGGGCATTATGGATGGCCGCCGCGGCCTGTTCCGCCAGGGCCTCCATGAGAGCGATGTCCTCGGCCGTAAAATCGGGCTGCGACATGGTATTGACGGCACTCAGAATTCCCAGTACCTGCGCCTCGCGCACGATGGGCGCCACCAACAACGAGCCAATCCCCATCTCGGTGCGACGCCGCCGCACCTCCGGAGATTCACGCGGGTCGCCGATGACCATGGCTTTGGCAGAAAATGCGATCTGGCGCTCCCGAATGGCCCAGCCGGCAAGCCCCTCGTTCAGCTCCGCGAAGCTGATGGGCACGATGGGCTCAGGGTCCGCGCCTCCCTTGGCTATGTGGGTGATGCGCTCAGCCTGCATGTCCACCGCAAAGAGCAACACCCGCTGCGCCTGCAACACTTCCGCCGCCCCATTGACGATGGTTTGGAAAACTTCCTGGAGGTCGTGCTGGGCGATCACAGCGCGCGCGGCGCGATACAATACCTCTACATGGGCAGCCTGAGTTATTGCTTCGTCACTCATCATTTTCACCTTATGCCGCGTCAGGCATCTCTTCAGCGCCAGCGGCAGGAGCGTTTGCGGGAGCCTCACCGGCGGCAGTCACCGGTTCAAGGAAGACGGCCACCTCATCGAGATCCAAAATGCGCCCCAAATCCATGAGGGCTTGCTGTAACAACGCATCCACGTCAAAGGAACGGCTGAAACGCCCGGAAAGGTCACTCAACACTTGCTGCCGCTGCGCCTGACGTTGGGTTTCCTCGACGAGGCGCAACGTCTCCAAAGTCTGACCCAGCTGATCCATGACCGACTCCACCAACGCCAGGTCCTCCGCCGTCCAGGGACTGCCATCGGTGCGCCGGGCGCTCAAGGCGCCGATGACCTCGTCGCGCACAGCGATGGGGACGGCCAGCTCGCCTCCTTCTACCACCGTGCGCCGGCCCTGAGTCGCCTTCAACATGGGCGGATTCCAGGCAGGGGGAACCGCCTGAACCTCGCCGCCATGGGCGGAGAAACCACGGCATCCTGACCCAGACTCCAGGAACATCGTCCACGCCTCCCGCAGGTAACGCTGCTGTACGGAACGCAGTTCATTCAGGGTCGTAATCAACGTCTCCACCGTCCGGGTCAGCCGGCTACCGAGCGCCAGCAGCGCGGGATTCTCAATCCGCTTTGCCAGGTCCTCCATGTCCAGGCGCGCCTCGAAGTCACCTTCTTCGATGCGACTCAAAAAGGTGGTATATTCCTGGACGCTCGCCTGCAGCTGCTCCAGCGTTTCCTGGATCTGCTCCCGGGCTCCAACCTCAGCCTGAGCTGCGGTCTCGGCGCGTTCCAGAGCCTCGGAGAGCTCCTCACCGCGCTGATAGGCTGAAACCAGGCTCTCCTCGATCAGCCGAACAAAAATGGCCAGCAAGGCTACCATAGTCCCCAAAGAAAGGAACAGCATCCCGAGCGTTAATATCCGGTCGGCGGATGCAGGCAAGGGATAAGGCGTCGCCAGGCCACGCCCCTGCAACACCAGCCACACGGCCATCACCCCTCCCACGCCCAGGGTCGAACCCAACGCCGCCCCGGGGCCGCTCACCAACGCGCCAATGACAATGAGAGGGCCAAAGGCCAGGGTGATGGGGCCGGTGGGGCCACCCATGAAGTAACACAGCGCGAGGAGAGCCACGCCGCCGCCTATGAGATAGACCCTGGCCCCCCACTCCGTAGCGCCCCGGCGCAGGAGTCCCTGCACCAGGAGTAACACCACGGCATAGCCGACCAGGGATAAAATGACCGGCAGCGTCGGAAAATCCAGCACCAGACGCCGGGCCCAAACGGCAAGCAAAAGTCCCGCCGCTAGCGCGTAGAAGGTCACGCGCGTCACAGCCGCTAACGTCTGGGACTTGCGCGCCGCCGTCTGTTCCACCACCGCCGGCAATTTCGTGGGAGCGCCGAGACGTATCATGCCTCCTCCTCCACCATGTCTGACCTCTGCCCCAATTGCGCCCGCAGCTCCGCCGCTCCAAGCGCCCGACTCATGTCGCCCACAGCGCGCTGCAACGCCTGTTCCACCGACGCGGCAGCCCGGATGTTGTCCACGATCTGACGCACCAGGCGTTCGCGCTCGCTCCGGCGCAGGGTCTCCTCGAAGAGCCGCGCATTATCCAGGGCCAACGCCGCCTGGGTCGCCAAAGCCTGCACGAGCTCCAATTCCTCCTGCGTCCAGGGGTGATCGGCCGGCCGTTCCAGTTCCAGCGTCGCCAATACCTGATCGCGCAAGGTGATTTCCGCGGCAATGCGCTGGCCTTCAGAAGACGTCGGAGCTTCTGCTGTCGGAGAAAGAGACGTCACCACCCCCTGCCCCTCGTAACGATACGCGAGTGGCGTACGTCGCCGCCGTTCCGCCCAGGCTCTGCGCGTCTCCTCCCCAAAGGCGCGTTCCATGCGGGCCAGAGCCTCCTGACTCTCGCTGAACAGCCGGGCGTTATCCAATGCCAGCGCCAGCTGCTCCGCCATCGTCTGCAACACCGTCACGTCCTCCTGGGTGAACGCCTCCGGCTCGGTGGATTGCACATCCAGGACGCCGATGACCTCGCCGCGCGCCCGAAGGGGCAGCCCCATCTCCGACCGGGTCTCTGGCAGATCGGGGTTGTTGAACCACACCGCGTCAGCGCCCACATCCAGGGCGATGCGAGGACGCCCGGTCGCCAGGACCGCGCCGACGATACCCACGCCGGCCTGGAGACGATGACCGCGCGCCAACATGCGCTTCCCACCTTCAGAGGAAGCGGCGCGCAATTCGGCGTAGGCGCCATCGGGGCTGGCCACGAAAATCCCCGCGTGGTAGAAGCCAAAACGCTCCGAAATGAGGTCTACCATGGAGTCAAGCAGCTGCTCCTCGCCACGGATCGAGGCCACATCGCGTGCAACCTCCGCCGCCGCCTGCAGCTGCCGCGTGCGCTGACTCAGATCGCGGGTGCGTTCGGCGACGCGCTCCTCCAGGGAAGCCCGCGTTTCCAGCAGCTCGGCATTGCTCACCCGCAACGCCGCTTCAACGCGGCGACGGTGCGCCACGCTAAGGGATTGGGCCACGATAGTGCCCAGCAACACCAATCCCACCGCCGCGGCCGGCCAGATGATCTCGCCGTGTTCCTCAAAAAAGGTGAGGGGGCGATTGATCACCTCGCTATTCACCGGCAGCGTGCCCATGTCAATGCCAAAGCGTTGGAGCTGCTGATAATCGAACATGTAGCGATTGGGACTTTCCCACGCAATGGGAATGTCGGCTGCTGAGGCCCCCGCCAGAAGCTGCTGGACCTTGAACGCTGCCGCCTCCCCCTGCAGGAAAGCGCTCGTCAATTTTCCCCCCACCAAACCGCGCCCCAGATAGGAATCCCACAGGCCATAGATCGGCGCCTTAGTGTTGGCGTAG
>JAAZNO010000017.1 GCA_012798275.1 Chloroflexota bacterium | reverse complement strand
GGCGGACATGGCAGCGATGATGGCGTCAATCTGCCCGGCCTTGAGGGCGGCGATCAGGCCGTCGAAGCTGATGTCCTTGAGTTCGACGGTGAGGCCCAGGCGCTTGCCCACTTCGCGGATCACGGCGATGTCGAAGCCGTCAAAGTCATTCTGTTCGTTGATGAACTCGAAGGGCGGGTAATCGGCGGAGGTGCCGACCACGATCTTCCCGGCAGCCTGAATGCGGCTCCAATCATCGTCAATCGGGGCTTCTTCCGTGGGAGTGGGATTGCACGCGCTCAGCGTCAGGGACAGTAACAGCATCAGGGACAGGGCAAATGCAAACCAGGTGCGTTTCATCTTGAATTCTCCTTCTGTTATTGAAATCCGAGGCGAAACCATTGCCTGCCGCGCTCCATGTTTATGCAAAGGCCTTCGGACGAGGGGAGAGCGCAGCCTTTCCTTATCGTACTCAAACCGGGGCTGCTGTCAAGTCGCTCGCCGATTTGGCGGAACGCGGTATACTATGGCGCGATAGTGAGCCGGAAAGGTCGGCGGCCTTGGACGCTGCTTTTTTCCCCGCTCACCGGGTGTCATGACGGGAGCGCTTCATGCAGGTAAAAATTCTTGATGAGCAGCACAATGCGGCGAGCTGGGAGCTGCGCCGGCCCGTGGTCGAGATCGAACTTGGCATTCTGGGAGGAATGCTGCTGATCATTACCGGGCTGTTTTTCGTCCAGAGTGCGGTACGATGGCCTTTCATCGCCGGCGTGGCGACGCTGGCTCTCGGCGCGGCGTTTTACGTGGCGTTCACCACACCGTTGTGGGAACGGGGGGCGATGGAACGCACGCCGGAGGGTGGGACGGTGACGTGTGAGCGGCGCTGGCTGTTGCACCGAGAGCTGGAACGCTGGGAGGTGCCGTTGGAGTCGGTAGAGAGCGTCGGCGTGATGCGGCGCACGGTGGAGGAAACCGACGGCCATGTGGTTTCGGCGGCGCGTTGCTACGTGCGGTTAGCGGAAGGGGGAATTCTTGTTCCCCTCACCGGCTGGGCGACCGTAGAGTCGGCGACGCAGCTCGCACAGAACTTTGCCCGCGCGGCGCGAGTGCCTGTGGAAGCAGCCTGAGGCCGGAGGGGGCGCACATGAGCTCCTTCGGGATTTCGCGGGGTCGCAGTGAGAGGTCAATCGCAGGCTGCATAGATTCACACATAAGATAAAAATCTGTGAAAATCTGTGTGCTCTGTGGAAAAACTAAAGCCGCTGTTTCAGTCGTCCTGCAAAACCAGAGAGGACCGAAATTATCAGGCGTGAGGGCCGATGGGACGCTCGAAGCTCTATCAACTGGATGCCATTGTTCTGGCGCGCCGCGATCAGGGCGAGGCGGACCGCGTGTTGATGGTGCTGGCTGCGGACGGACGGCATGACCTGCTGGCGCGCGGCGTGCGCAAGCCCCGTTCGCGCAAGGGCGGCCATTTGGAGCTCTTTTGCCGGACGCGGATGCTGGTATCGCGGGTGCAGGGCTCGTGGGACATCATCAGCCAGGCGGAGGCCATCGCGTTGCGGGCGGGCTTGCGCGAGGATTTTGTGCGCGCGACCGGCGCACGTCACATTGCCGAGCTGGTGTTACGTTTCTTTGAGGGCGAGACGGAGCCGGCGCTCTTTGACCTGGTGGACGCGACGCTCACGCTGCTGGAGCAGGAAGCGGAGCCGGAGCGGGTTTTGCGCTGGTATGAGCAGCACCTGCTCAGCCTGGCCGGCTTCCGTCCCGAATGGCGCACCTGTGTGGGCGAGCGTGAGGATAAACCGTGCCGGGCCTCCTTGCATCCCCGCCCCGAGGATCGCCGGCCCTATGGCCTTGATCTGGAACGGGGCGGCGCGTTGTGTCAGGAGTGCGCCGCAGGTGTAGCAGAAATGACGGGTGGCTTGCTTTCGCCGAGCGCGCTTTCGTGGTTGCAGGCGTTGCAGCGGGAGGCCTATCCCGCGCTGGCCGGGCTGCCGCTCTCGGCGCGCACGGCGGCGGAACTGGCGCGGTGGATGGAACGGTACATTTCCTTTCACCTGGAGCGCCGGCTGTCCGCCCTGAGGATGATGCGCGACTATCGCGCCGGACCGCCGCAGGAGTAAAATGGCGTGTCCACATGCTCAGGTGCCCACGTGCGCACGTTTCCAGGTGCGCACGTTTCCACGTGATTTTGAGATTCGCCGATTCGCTGATTCGCTTTCTCGCCTATTCTCGAAGGAGACGCCATGTGCTGGCGCACATCATTCAAGGATGAAAATGTGCGGTAATTGTTCGGCCTGGCATCAGGTAGTTCGACGGCGATGGATGAACCTTTGTGAGCTGTAGCTTTTGCCCCTCCCCAGCCCCCTCCCCAACGGCGCAAACGCCGTTGGGGAGGGGAGAAAAAATAAGGGAGTTTTGCAGGCGGGCTACGCCCGCCTGCAAAACTCCACAAAAAAAGTTCCCCTTCCCCCCGCGCTCGCGGGGGGAAGGGGCCAGGGGATAGGGGGCAAAAATTGATACTTAATCTTCAAGAGTCGCAAGGAAATCTTGTGTTTTTTTTAGTCAGTGGCTGGACAATTACCCTGTGAGCCATAGCCCGTGAGCAGAGGCTGCAACAGCTCACCGCTGCGGCTTGGGATGGAATCCCCAGCCTGACACGAGCCAACCGCGCTGAAGCGCACTGTTTGGGGACGTATCAGCCCCGGGGCCAGGAATTTCTAATCTTATTCGTGAAATTCGTGTTCATTCGGGGCCATTTTCGAAGGAGCTCAACCATGGGCACAGAAGCTTTTATCGCGCCGGAACGCTATGTCACGCCGGCCTTTGTGTTGCGTTCGTATCTGCCGGGGGATGGAGGCCTCCTCGCTGAGGCGGTCAACGGCTCCTATGAGCATCTCGCGCCGTTCATGGTGTGGGCCAAACCCCATCAGAGCGTGGAGGAATCCGAGATCACGGTGCGGCGTTTCCGGGCGCGCTATCTGTTGAACGACGATTTCGTCCTGGGCATTTTCAGCCCCGATGAACGGCGTTTGCTGGGAGGCAGCGGCTTTCATCTGCGCGAGGGCGGCTTGCCGCAGCGTGCCGCGGAGATCGGCATGTGGATTCGCGCCGACGCCGCCGGCAAAGGATTGGGCACGGCGGTGTTGCGGGCGCTGCTCACCTGGGGCTTCACCGAGTGGCCCTGGGAGCGCCTTGCCTGGCGGTGCGACGGGCGCAATCTTGCCAGTCGTCGCACGGCCGAAAAAGCCGGCCTGACCCATGAAGGTGTCTTGCGGCAGCACTTGCTCCTGGCGGACGGCTCGCGGCGGGACACCTATCTCTACGCGATGCTGAAAGCGGACTGGTTGGCACAGCGTAGCGCGTGAGGCGTAACACGACGAGTGACGAGGGAAAAATGCTGACGTTTCAAGAAATTATCATGCGGTTGCAGCAGTTTTGGTCGGAACAAGGCGCGTTGATCTGGCAGCCCTACAACGAGAAAGTGGGCGCCGGGACGATGAACCCGGCGACTATCCTGCGCGTGTTGGGGCCGGAGCCGTGGAATGTGGGCTACGCCGAGCCTTCCTTCCGCCCCGATGACGGGCGCTACGGCGACAATCCCAATCGGATGCAGATGCATACCCAATTTCAGGTCATCCTCAAGCCCGATCCCGGCGACCCCCAGGAGCGCTACTTGCGCAGCCTGGAGGCCCTGGGCATCAAGCGTGAGGAGCACGACATCCGCTTCGTGGAGGACAACTGGGAGAGCCCTGCCCTGGGCGCCTGGGGGCTGGGTTGGGAAGTCTGGCTCGACGGGATGGAGATCACGCAGTACACCTACTTCCAGCAGGCGGGCGGGCTGAACCTGGAGCTGCCGGCGGTGGAAATCACCTACGGCCTTGAGCGCCTGGCCATGTACCTGCAAGGGGTCGCCTCGGTGTGGGAACTCTCCTGGGATGGGCAGCACACCTACGGCGAGACTCTCCTGGATCAGGAAGTGGATTATTGCCGCTACGATTTCGAGATCGCCGACATCGAGCGGGTGCAAACGATGTACGAGCTCTTCGAGGCCGAGGCGCGCAGCTGCCTGGAAGCGGGCCTGGTCGTCCCGGCCCTGGACTATATCCTGCGCTGTTCTCACGCCTTCAACCTGCTGGATGCCCGTGGCGTGGTGGGGGTGACCGAGCGGGCGAGCTTCTTCAAGCGGATGCGGGGCCTCTCGCGGCGCGTCGCCGACGCCTATCTGGCGCAACGCAACGCGGCGGGCTTCCCCTGGCGGGGACGACCTGGCCTGCGCACGTCTGCGGTCGTTTCCCAGGGACATCCGCTGCGTCTGCCCCTCGGGGAGCCGGGACCGGCCTCGCAGGTGACCGCGTCATCAACGCACGCGCCGTTCCTCTTCGAGCTGGGAGTGGAGGAGTTGCCCACTTCGCATCTGAGCGAAGCGCTGGCGCAGCTCCGCACGATGGTCCCGGCGGCGCTGGCTGAAGCGCGCCTGGAGCACGGAGCGCTGCACATTTGGGGCACGCCGCGCCGCCTCATCGTTTTCGTGGAAGAACTGGCGCTGCAGCAGCCCGATCAGGAGCGCGTGGTCAAGGGACCGTCCGCGCGCGCTGCGTTCGACAAGGACGGCGCCCCGACCCGTGCGGCGGAAGGTTTTGCCCGCGCTCAGGGTGTCGCCGTCGCCGCGTTGCGGGTGGAGACGCTGGAGGGCGGCGAGTACGTCGTCGTCACCCGGCGGGAGGCGGGGCGTCCCGCTGCGGAAGTGCTCGCGCAGCTGCTCCCCGGCTGGATGGCCGGGCTGCGTTTTCCGCGCTCCATGCGTTGGAACGAGATGGGCGTCGCCTTCAGCCGCCCGTTGCGCTGGATAGTGGCCTTGTTGGGCGAGGACGTGATCCCCTGCAGCTACGCGGGCGTAGCGAGCGGTCGGCTCACGCGCGGGCCGCGTCCCGCCGGATCGCCGGAGGTGGCGCTGACGGATGCGTGCGCCCTCAAGCCGACCCTCGAATCTTACGGCGTGCTGGTAGATCCCGAGGTGCGGGCGGCGACCATCCGTTCACAGGTACAGGCTCTCGCGGAAAGCGTGGGCGGGCGGATTTTGGAGGACGCGGCATTGCTGGAGGAGGTGACGAACCTGGTGGAGGTACCGACGGCTTTGCTGGGCAGTTTCGAGACGCGCTATCTCGAATTGCCGCAGGAGGCCCTCGTCGCGGTGATGAAGAAGCATCAGCGCTACTTCCCCGTCTTCGATGTGGAAGACCGGCTGTTGCCCTACTTCATCGCGGTGCGGAACGGCGGACGCGAGCATCTGGACATCGTCCGCGCCGGTAACGAGGGCGTGATTCGGGCGCGCTACGCCGATGCGGAGTACTTCTACAGGCAGGATCGCCGGCAGCCGCTGGCGAGCTTCGTGCCCCGGTTGCGGAAGCTCACCTTCCAGGAGCGCCTCGGATCGATGCTGGACAAATCGCAGCGGCTGGAAGCGCTGGCGCCGTGGGTGGGGCTGCGGCTGGGGCTCGCGCCGCTGGACCTGGAGATCCTGGTGCGGGCGGCGCGGCTGGCGAAGGCCGATTTGGCGACGCAGATGGTGGTGGAGATGACGAGCCTGCAGGGGGTGATGGGGCGCGACTATGCGCTGCTCTCCGGCGAGCCGCCGGCAGTGGCGCAGGCGATCTTCGAGCACTATCTGCCTGCGGCGGCGGGAGACGCATTACCCGCTTCCCCTGCCGGTTTTGCCCTGGCGGTGACCGACCGTCTGGACAGCCTGGCAGGGCTTTTCGCCGTCGGGCTGGCCCCTACCGGCTCGGCGGATCCTTACGGCTTGCGGCGCCTGGCGTTGGGGCTGGTGCAGCTGCTGCTCGCCTGGCCCGGTAGCTTCTCCGTGCGCGAGGGCCTGGCCGAGGCGGCGCGGCTCCTGCCTGTCGCGGCGCCCTCCGAGGCGCTGGAGCAGGCGTTGACGTTCGTCATCGGGCGGCTGAATGGGCTGTTGCGCGAGGAAGGCTTCGCTTACGACGTGGTCGAGGCGGTGCTGGCCGTGCAGGG
>JAAZNO010000696.1 GCA_012798275.1 Chloroflexota bacterium | reverse complement strand
CTGGGACGGCAGCGTGTGGAGGAAGGCCGCCGTCCCAGATAGCGGATGGAGGGTTATTTGACAAACTTATAGCCGTGCGTTTCCAGGTACGCACGTTCCTTCTCGGCGTGAGCTTTGGCCAGATTGAGTTTGATCTGCTCCCATTCCGCGCCCGCCAGCGGGTACATGAACAACGAGAGGAATGACAGGATCAACAACAGCGCTGTTGGGCCAGCCCAACCGATCAACACGCCGGTCCCGGCGGAGTAAGACTGCGCTGCGGCAGGGAGATTTTCGTTGTAGCCGTAAGCCTTCATGATGTTCAGCAATGCCCATGCCGCGAGACTGATCGCCGGTTTGGTGATGAAGCTGTTGATGCCTGCATACATCCCTTCGCGGCGGAGCCCCGTGCGGTGTTCGTCCATATCCACGACGTCGCCGTTCATGAGTGGAATCAAATACATCCCGCCGGAGAACCCGATCCCAAAGAGGAAGAAGCCCGCCGTTCCCAGGATCACATTGCGCCCGAAGAGCATCACCAGAACACAGCCGACCGCAAACAGGAGGGTGAAGGCCTGCGTGCAGCGTTTGATGCCCCAGCGATCCCGCAGCTGAATCCAGGCGACGATGCCCAACACGATGCCGGCTGCCAGGGCGCCGAGCATGGGGGCGCGAGGCATGTTCAGCATGTCGAAGTAATACCAGACACCCGTCATCAGCGCCGTTTGCGTGAACATCACGGTGAAGCTCAAGACCTCAAAAACGACGAAGGAGCGGTTGGTGAAGCATTCTTTGAAGGACGTGACGAAATTGAATTGCTCCTCTTCCTGGATGTACTGTTTTTCTTTGAAGAAGAACGTGCTGAAGAAAATGATCAGCCCCATTACCACACCCAATCCGATCATCACCCAGCGGAAGAGCAAAATGCCGGCTTCATCGCCTACCTCTGGCTTAATCGTGGCCTCTACGGCAAACGGCACGACGAGCGTGAATACCATGAAGATGATTTTCCAGATGTAGATGGTGCCCCGCGCTTTGTTGGAAACGGCCACCTCGTAGGGCATGACCCAGAAACTGGTCGCGATGGCGGTGTAGAGGACGTCATAGATGAACAGTCCTATCAGCAGCTGGATGAAGAGGGCGGTCTGGCTGTTGCCGATGCCGGGGAGCACGACCCAGAAGAGGATAAATCCCAACACGAAGAGGGGAGCGCCATAGCGGATGTAGGGGATGCGCCGCCCCAGGGCACTTTTGGTGCGGTCACTGATGTAACCGAAGAGTGGGTCATTAACCGCATTCCAGATGCCAAACAGCAACCAGACGGTCCCCGCCAGTTTGGGGTCCAGCCCACGCAGGCTGACGAAGTAATACGTCAGCGCCCCGGACGCCGCCAGCGATTGGAGGATGCCGGTTGCTGCATCTCCCGCTGAGATGGCAATGCGACTCTTCAAAGGGACATGTTCCTCTACGAGTGCGGCCTGCATGTTCACAAAACCTCCAGTGATAAGATGAGGGCAACAAGGGAGGCGTTGCCACATCCCTGATTTTACTGAATTTGTTGTCCTGGTCAACTGCATTGACTACGCTACAATAGGCGCATGGCTCTGGAATCCCTGCTCTCCGTACTGCGTGAGGACCCGCGCTTCATCCGCAATGTGACAGCATGGCGCACGCTACCGGCGCAGGCGGCGCAGACCGTCGCCTGGCCCGCCGAGCTGGATCCGCGGCTCAGCGCCGCCGGGCGTGCGCTGGGCATTCCCGCGCTCTACACCCATCAGGCCCGCGCCGTGGAAGCGGCCCTGCGCGGGGAAAATGTGGTGCTCGCCACGGGGACGGCTTCCGGCAAGACGTTGGGCTACACGCTGCCGCTGCTCCACACGCTGCTGCGCGATCCCACCGCCACGGCGCTGCTGCTCTTTCCTACCAAGGCGCTGGCCCACGATCAGATCGCGGCGCTGGAAGCCTGGATCGGCCAGCTGCAGACGCCGCTCGCCCTGCGCCCCTACGACGGCGACACCCCGCAGAGCCGCCGGGCCGCCATCCGCAAGGAGGCGCGCATTCTCGTCTCCAACCCCGACATGCTGCACCTGGGCATTCTGCCGCACCACACCCAATGGCTGCGGTTCCTGAGCGGCTTGCGCTACGTGGTGCTCGATGAACTGCATACCTACCGGGGCGTCTTTGGCAGCCACATCGCCAACGTGTTGCGTCGCCTGCGCCGTGTGGCGGCCTTCTACGGCGCGGCGCCGCGCTTCATCGGCGCCTCCGCGACGATCGCCAATCCACAGCAGCTGGCCGAATCCCTATGGGAGGCGCCGGTCACCCCGGTGGAGGCCGATGGGGCGCCCTACGGCGGGCGACATGTGCTGTGCTACAATCCACCGCTGCTGGACGCGGAGCTGGGGTTGCGCGCCAGCGCCAGCGCCGAGGCCGTGTTCCTCACCCTGCGGCTGTTGCAGGCCGGCGTGCAGACTATCGTCTTCGCGCGATCGCGGCTGACGGTGGAACTCCTGTTGCGCGAGCTGCGGGAACGGGCCGCGCGCGCCGGCTTCCCGGCTGAGGTGATCCAGGGCTATCGCGGCGGCTATCTCCCGCACGAGCGCCGCACCATCGAGCGGGATCTGCGCGAGGGCCGCACCCGGGTGGTGATCGCCACCAACGCCCTGGAGCTCGGCATTGACATTGGCGCGCTGGATGCGTCGGTGCTGGTGGGCTATCCCGGCACCATCGCGGCGACGCGACAGCAGATGGGCCGCGCCGGACGCCGGGCCGGCGTCTCGCTGTCGGTGTTGATCGCTACGCCGGCGCCGTTGGATCAATACCTGGTGACGCACCCGGAGTATTTTTTCGTGCGTTCGCCGGAGGAGGCCCGTCTGAACGCCGACGCGCTGGCGGTGCTCGGCTCGCATCTGGCCTGCGCCGCCTTTGAGCTGCCCTTCGAGCGCGATGAATCTTTCGGCTCGCTGCCGGATGTGGCGCCGTTGCTCGAAGCACTCAGTGCGGAGGGCGTGCTCCACCGCAGTGCGGAGCGCTTTACCTGGGTGGGGGAGACTTATCCTGCGCAGAGCGTCTCGTTGCGCACGACGACCGCCGACAACGTGATCATCCAGACGACGGCGGGGGAGACGCTGGGCCTCATGGACCGTCCAAGCGCCGCGGCCATGGTGCATGAGGGGGCGATCTACTTCCATGGCGGGACGCCCTATCTCATCACGGCACTGGATTGGGAGCGCGGGCTGGCGCAGGCGCAGCCCGGCGACTATGATTACTATACCCTCGCGGCAGCGGCGATTTCCGTGGAACGACTGGCGCTGCGGGAGACGCTGCCGCGCGGGGCGCTCACGCTCACTGATGAGGAGGTGTTGGTCCACAGCAAACCCACCTCGTACCGGCGGGTGAGCCTGGCCAATCACGAGACCCTCGGCTGGGGGGACATGGATCTGCCGGAGCAGCTGCTCGAGACGGAGGCCTGCCGGGTGACGCTGGCGGAGACGCTGGTAGAGCTGCTGGCAGAGGAGGGGGTGCATGTCGCGCCGCTGGATTATGGCCCGGAGTGGCCCAAAATCCGCGAGACGATTTTATCCCGCGACGCCCACACCTGCCGCCTGTGCGGGGCGCCTGCCCGCCCCGAAGCGCCGCTGGAGGTGCATCACCTCACGCCGCTGCGGACGTTTCTCGCGCAGTATCCGCCCTCGGTGGCGCTGCGATTGGCGCACGCCCCCGAAAACCTGCTGACGTTGTGTGCGCTCTGTCACGCCAAAGTGGAGCGGGCGCGCGGCGCGCGGACGGCGCTGAGCGGCCTGTCCTACCTGCTGCGGAATCTCGCGCCCGTATTCCTCATGTGCGATCCCGGTGACCTGGGGGCCTCGGTGCAGGCGCGGGATGCGGAATCGGGGCAGCCCTCCATTATCCTCTACGACACCGCGCCGGGCGGCGTGGGCCTGAGTCCCCGCCTGCTGGGGCTGTGGGAGCAGGTCGCTGCGGCGGCGCTGGAGCGCGTGCAGACTTGTCCCTGCACCGAGGGCTGTCCCTCGTGCGTGGGGCCGGTGGGGGAAAGCGAGCCGGGCGCCAAGGGCGCGACGACGAAGCTATTGAAGGAGATCTACGTGGGGTATTGAAGGCCATCCCACGGGGGTTGGGAGTTTGGGTAGATCAAGGGCGCCACGACTTTTGTCGTAGTTTTGGATTTGCTTTTCTGCTATTTTGAAGGCAGAATTTGGAAGAGGAGGCTATGATGACACAACCCCAGGTACAATCATTGGATGCTTTGATCGCGGTGCAGCCCGGCGCGGTGGTGAGCCGCGAGATTGTGAGCCGCAGCGCCGGCACGGTGACGCTGTTCGCCTTCGACGTGGATCAGGGGCTCAGCGAGCACACCGCGCCTTACGATGCGCTGGTCTATGCGCTCGAGGGCGCGGTCGAGATCACCGTTTCTGGCAAACCTTTCACGGTCAACGCTGGCGAGATGCTGATCATGCCCGCGCATGAACCGCATGGGCTGAAGGCGCTCTCGCCGCTCAAGATGCTGCTGGTGATGATCCGCGCGTGAGGCGAGGTCTTGGGGCAATGGCCGGCGCGACGGGCGCCTATTTCCAGCGCGTCAGGATCGTTTCCCGCTGAAACAGGCGGATTGCCAGCCAGAGCACGCCGACCGTCACTGCCGCAATCAGCAGGGTCGCCCAGCTCATCAACCGCAGGTTGAGGTAGACCTTCCCCATCAGCACGATTAAGCTCAGGGCGATGAGCGGCACGATGAACAACCCCGTCACCTGCTGTGCGGCGCGCGGATCGTTGAGCCGTGACGAGGCGATGACGCCAGAAGCGGTGGATAGCACTGCCAGGAAAGGCGTCTGCAACGCCATGCTCAATGACCAAACGGGGCGCACCCAATAGGCCAATACTGTGGGGCTGGCAATGAAGTTCAGCCCCACGGCGGTCAACACGAAACTGAGCCAGGTCAAGACGATCGCCGGCGCCGCTGCCGAGATGGTTTTCCCCACCAGCAGCTCGGCCGTGCTCACCGGCGTCGCCAGCAGCGGCTCCAGACTGCGAGTCTCCTTCTCGCCGATGATGCTGTACGCGGCGACGTAGACCGGCAAGGTCAGGGGAATGAGCAGCAGATAGAACATGTACTGATCGTTCAACAGGATGATGGTCCCCTCTTTGTAACCCAGCGCCTCCAATTCAGGCGGCAAGGCCATGCCGCTGTCCCCGGTCGCCGGATCGTATTCAGAGTCGGGGGCGCGCTCCATGAAGTAGACCGTCCCCAAAATCATGCCGACGAGCAGCAAAGGCAGCAGAGCCATCATGCTGAGCACCATTTTGTTCTTGCGCATATCGAGCCATTCTTTTTCGATCACGGCTTGCAAGCGTTTGCGATTCATGCTGTTGCCTCCGACTCGTGCAGCAGATCGAGGTAGACCTGCTCCAGAGAATGCGATTCCCGTTCCACGAACTGAATGGCCGCGCCGGCTGTCATCAGCGCCTGGATGAGCACGGGATTGTACGTTTCAGGCTCATCCAGCGCCACCCGTAACCCTGGGGACGCCTCTGTAACGGCGGTGACGAAGGGGAGCGCGCGCACGGCGGCGAGGATCTCCGGCGTGACTTCCCGCAGCTGCACCCGCACCGAGCGCCCATACAGGTCTTGCCGCAGCGCGTCCGGCGCGTCTACTCGAATGAGCCGCTGTTTGATCACCGCGACTCGATCGCAGAGGTGATCGGCTTCCTCCAGGTTGTGGGTGCACAGGAAGATGGTGCGCCCTTCCCCTTTGAGGGTCTCGATAAAATCACGGACGAGGCGCGCGGCTTCGGGGTCCAGCGCCGAGGTCGGCTCGTCGAGGAAGAGGACCGGCGGCTCGTGCAGCAGGGCCCGGGCAATCGCCAGCTTCTGCTGCATCCCTTTGGAGAAACCGCCTACCGGCTCGGAGCGCCGTTCCCAGAGTTCGAGCAGCGTGAGGTATTTCCGCACCTGGCCGGGGATGTCTTCCACGCCGTGCAGTTTGGCAAAGAAACTCAGATTCTCTTTGGCGCTCAGGCGGGGATAGAGCCCCGGCGTCTCGGTGAGCAGGCCGATGCTGGCATGGATGGCTTCGTCATCCTGCCCCACGCGCCGGTCGTTGATCCATGCTGCGCCGGAAGTCGGCGCGATAAGGGCGGCGAGCATCCGCAGCGTCGTCGTCTTGCCCGCGCCGTTCGGCCCTAGAAAGCCGAAAACCTCGCCCCGCTCGACGTGCAGATTCAGGTCCTCTACCGCCAACAAGGGGCCGAAACGTTTGGTCAAATGTTCAGTACGAATCATGTTCACACCGCCGTCATGGGATCGAAGAGTTTGGCATATTCTTGTAGCGCGTAGCGATCGGTCATGCCGGCGATGTAGTCACAGACCACTCGCTCCAGAGGACGTTCTCGCAGTTGGGCCTGCACGTCGTAGGGCAGTTGCGCCGGCTCGCTGAGGTAGGCTTCGAAAAGCGCCGTGATCACCCGTTCCGCTTTGAGCTGCATCCGCATGACGTGCGGATGGCGATAGAGGTTTTCGTAGAGGAAGTGTTTGAGCTCGCGGGTCATAGCGGCAACGCCGGGCGAAAGTCCTACCATTTTCTGGGGGCATTGACGCACGTCTTCGACGCTGGCGCAGCCCTCGGCCTCCAGCCGGGCTGAAGTCGCCTCGAGCAGGTCGGTGACCAGCAGCCCCAGCAGGCGGCGCGTCAGCCGATAGCGCACCATGTCATTGAAATGCCCGCCGTCCCATCCCAGGCTGACCTTGAGGTGTTCCCACCAGGCCAGGCCGTTGAGTTGCTCCGGACGCAGCAGGCCGGAGCGGAGGCCGTCGTCCAGGTCGTGAGCGGTGTAGGCGATCTCATCGGCAGGATTGGCCAGCTGCCCTTCGAGGGTACACTGCTTTTCCGGCTCGAAAGTGGAAGCGTCGGCGACGTCGTACTCGGTCTCGTGTTTCACCATGCCTTCGCGGACTTCCCAGGTGAGGTTGAGGCCGTGGAATTCCGGGTAATGCGCGGCGAGTTGTTCCACGATGCGCAGTGATTGCCGGTTGTGATCGAAGCCGCCATGTCCCTGCATCAGGCGGTTCAACGTCATCTCGCCGGCATGGCCAAAGGCGGGATGTCCGAGGTCATGCGCCAGGCACACGGCTTCCACCAAATCCTCGTTAGCGCCGAGCGCGCGGGCCATCGTCCGCCCGATTTGCGTGACTTCCAGGGTGTGGGTCAGGCGAGTGCGGTAGTGATCCCCCTCGTGGATGACGAAGACCTGCGTCTTGTATTCCAGCCGACGAAAGGCCGTGTTGTGGAGGATGCGGTCCCGATCGCGCTGAAAAGCCGTGCGGTAAGGCGCCTCCTCTTCGGGGAAGACGCGCCCGCGCGAGTGCCCGCTGCGCATCGCATAGGGCGCGAGGGTGAGGTCCTCGATCCGTTCCAATTCTTCGCGTGTACGCACCATGCAGAGCCTCCTCAGCAAATAGAGATCGGTGAATCGTGAGTCGAGAACTGTCGCAGTCTCCGCTTACCGCTCATAACTCACATTTTTGTGCTTGCGATGGCAGCGGTCCTTCTTACCTGCTGACGGCAATCGCCATCAGGCTGATGAGCAGACCGATGAGCAAGGTGACGCCGACGAACAGCGCCAGGTAACGTTCCAGCCGCGTAGGACGGACGATGCGCCCCGAGATCCACAGGAACAAGCCGCCTGCCAGCGCCAGACCGATGAGCACGCCGCTGGTGTAGACGAGGGCCGTCGCCATCAAACGGGGAAGATCCACCAGGATGATCAACCGTCCCAGCAGGGCGATGGAGAAGCGGCTGCCCAGAAAGGCATACCCCCCGGCAACGAGGAGCGCGCTGAGCATCATCACCAGGCCCAGCGTGCGCCGCCGCGCCTTCTCGATCCACAAGGTGAAGCCGCCCAGCACAAACAGCGCCAGGGCGAAGGTGAAGATGATAATCGAAAGCAGCTCGATCAGCATGAAGTCTCCTTTTGCGGCGTGTGCTTTTCGCTTGCTATGGATTTCTCTATGATAACCGGAGACCTGCTTTCAGGCAAGTCAACCAGGCGGGCCGGGAGCCATGGCGTACGGGGTACCTTCTTTTTTCAGTATAGAGACAACCGTTTGAGAGTCAAGTTTTTGCCATCAAACCGCTGGTAGCACTCGGATCCCCCGCTCACGTGCGTCGCTTGGAGACTG
>JAAZNO010000135.1 GCA_012798275.1 Chloroflexota bacterium | reverse complement strand
TACCGATGGCGAGAGCGCTATCCCAGGCGATGGGGTGGTCACCGGCTACGGTGAGATTGACGGACGCATGGTCTACGTTTACGCGCAGGACTTTACCGTTTATGGCGGCTCGGTCTCGCTCACGCACGCGCGCAAAATCGTGCGTGTGCAGGAACTCGCCATGAACAGCGGCTGCCCCATCATCGGGCTGCTGGATTCCGGCGGCGCCCGCATTCAGGAGGGCGTCAGTGCGCTCCAGGGCTACGGCGAGATCTTCCGCCGCAATGCCCTGGCCTCCGGCGTGACCCCGCAGATTTCCGTGATGCTCGGCCCTTGCGCGGGCGGCGCTTCCTACAGCCCCGCGTTGACCGATTTCATCATCATGACCAACAAGACCTCAGTGATGTTCATCACCGGCCCGGATGTGGTCAAGAGCGTCACCGGCGAGGTGATTGATCAGCAGAGCCTCGGCGGCGCGATGGCGCACTTCACCAAGAGCGGCGTCGCCAGTTTTGTGGCTGAAAGTGAGGAGGCCTCGCTGGCGTTGGTGCGCCGCTTGCTGAGCTATCTCCCTTCCAACAACGTCGAGGATCCACCCTACATTTCTCCCGCCGATCGCCCTGACCGTACAGATCCGGGCTTGAATACGCTGGTGCCCGAGGATCCCAACACGCCTTATGACATGCGCGAGGTCATCGAGCGCGTCTTCGATCAGGGCTCCTTCATGGAAGTGCAGGCGGGGTGGGCGCAGAACGCCATCGTCGGCTTTGCCCGGCTCGATGGACAGCCGGTGGGGGTGGTGGCGCAGCAGCCGATGTACATGGCGGGCGTGATTGACATTGATGCCTCGGACAAGATCTGCCGCTTTGTCAGCTTCTGTGATGCGTTCAATCTGCCCGTGTTGACCTTTGTGGACTCGCCCGGCTTTCTGCCCGGCACGCATCAGGAACACGGCGGCATCATTCGGCACGGCGCCAAGATCATTTATGCTTACGTGGAGGCGACCGTCCCCAAGATCTCCGTGGTCACCCGCAAAGCCTATGGCGGCGCCTACGTCGTGATGAGCAGCAAGGGCATCGGCGCGGACCTGCACTTCGCCTGGCCCTCTGCGGAGATCGCCGTGATGGGCGCGGAGGGCGCGGTGAATATCCTCAACCGCCGCGAGATCTCCGAGGCGGCGGACCCGGAGGCCCGGCGCGCTGAACTGATTGCCGAATACCGCGAGAAATTCGCCAATCCCTACCGCGCGGCGGAAGAGGGGATCGTGGATACGGTCATCGAACCGGCGCAGACGCGCCCCCTCCTCATTGCGGCGCTGCGGGCCTTGCGCGAACCGGCGCGGCAATTGCCGGTGAAGAAGCACGGCGTCATGCCGATGTGAAGGAGTGTGGCCTGTGGATGTTGAACTGCTCAAACAGGCGCTGTGGCTCACCCTCATCGGGATGGGGATGACGTTTGCGGCCATCGGAGCGCTGGTGTTGGGGATGTATGCTTTAGGCAGCATCAAGCCCCGAAAAGCGGCAGGGGAAGCCATGGCCGAGGAAGCGGAGGAAGCGCCGGCGGTAGCTGCGGAAGCCGCGCTCTCGACTGCTGAGGCGCGCTATCAGGCAGCGGCGGCCGCGGTCGCCGTGGCCCGGGCGCAGGCGCGGCCAGAAGTCCGGCGTTCGGCCGGCGCCCCCGTGGATCAGTGGCGCGCCTGCGTCCGCCATCAACAGCTGCTCCGACGGAATCAGGCGGCCCGGCGCTGAAGGTGCACCGGGCGCAGCCGTCTGCTGAAGCAGGTCGAAAAGTCAGCCAGGTGCTTGGGCGAGTTTTAAGGAGAAAAATATGCCAGTCTATCGTGTGACTGTTGCTGGAAAAGAGTATCGTGTCGAAGTGCCCAACCCCCGTGAGCAGCCGGTGCGGGCGGTGGTGGACGGCGAGGTCGTCGAGGTGTGGATGGAGGAGAGCACCCCGGTCGCCAGGGCGACCCCGGCGCCAGCTCCGCCCGTTGTCGTCGCGACGCCGGCGGCGGTCGTCTCGCAGGCCGGCGATGTGACGGCCCCCCTGCCGGGCGTGGTGACCGTGATTTCTGTCAAGGTCGGGGACCGCGTCAAGCCGGGACAGGAGCTCTGCATCCTCGAAGCGATGAAAATGAACAACCCGATTCGTGCAACTGCCGGCGGCGTGGTGAAGGCCGTCTACGTCACGGTCGGTCAGCAGGTTCAGCACGGCACGCCCCTTTTCCACATCGCGGATTGAGCTCATGGAGAGCAACGGTTCGGTCAATGCGGCCGCGATCACCCAACTCACCTCCCAGATCAACGCCTTGCGCAGCGACCTGGAGTGGACGCTGGCGCACTTCATCTTTGTGGCGGCGGCGACGGCCCTTTCGGAGGACTGCGATATCGTCTGCTCCCCCGCCATGTCCGTCGCCAGCTATCATGGCTCGCGTTTCCCCGAACTGGCATTCCTGGGCGAATCGCCGGAGCTGTTGCGAACTTACACGACCTTTCTGGTGGATCCGGGGAGCGAGGTGCATCTGTTGGTCGCCGCTGAGCAGCGCGCCATCGCGGAGCAGGCCTTTGCGGTGATCGAGATCCGCCCTTCCTGGCAGCTGGTCTTTCGCGGCGACGTGCGGCAGTTGGATGCCGGCGCGGCGACGGCGCTCAAGCCCCGGCATCTGGCGGCGATGCAGGCCCTGGCGCAGAAGGCCGAAATCTCCACCATGGGCGAGGAGCTCTTCGAGCGTGGGCCGGCGATGGGCATTTGGGAAGGGCGCACCCTCATCGCCATGGGCGCTACCCGCACGCGCCTGCCTGAAGTCGCTGAGATCGGCAAAATTGCGGTGCACCCCGAGTATCGGCAGCGTGGCTACCTGGAGAATGTCGTCGCCGCGCTGCTGCAAGTGCTGCTCGCGGAAGAAGAGCAGCTGACGGTGTTCACGATGGTGCAGCAGGGGCACACCGAGGCGTTGCACCACTACGAGGCGTTGGGTTTTGAACGGGCGCGCCCCATGTATCTGATGCGGTGTCTGGTGGCCGAAGAGCCCGCGTCGCTGGTGAAGTAGCCGACGCCGCCTTCACTCAATCACGACAAGGAGCAAAAGTAGTGAATATCCCGATCAATGAACTCCTGGCAGGCCTGTTGGACTTGGGGCACAATCCAGGCAACCTGGTGATGATCCTTGTCGGCGGAGTGTTGTTGTATTTCGCTATCGTCAAGGAATATGAGCCGTCCTTGCTGCTTCCCATCGGCGTGGGGATTATCATCGCCAATCTGCCGCTTTCGGCGATGATTGACCCGGAAGAGAATGGGATGCTCTACCTCCTCTACAACGCGGGGGTCCGCACGGAGCTGTTTCCCTTGCTCATCTTTGTGGGGGTGGGCGCGATGATGGATTTCCGGCCCCTTCTTGCCCAACCGGTGTTTGCGCTCATGGGCGCGGCGGGGCAGTTCGGCATTTTCGGCACGTTGATTCTGGCAATTGCGTTGGGCTTCAAATTGCCGGAAGCCGCCAGCATCGGCATCATCGGCGCGATTGACGGTCCCACAAGCATTTATGTCGCCAATAAACTGCTCGTGGAATATCCTGCCGCTCGCGGATTGCCGCCTAACCCCGGCATGGCCGGCATCATTGCCGTGGTGGCCTATTCTTACATGAGCCTGGTGCCCATCATTCAGCCGCCCATCATGCGCGCGCTCACCACGCGGGAGGAACGTCGCACGCACATGGAGTACGCGCCGCGCCCCGTCTCCAAACTCGCGTTGATCCTGTTCCCCCTCATCGTCACCGTGGCCGTGGGGATTCTGGTCCCGCAAGCCGCGCCGCTCATCGCCTCGCTCATGCTGGGGAATCTGATGAAGGAAGCGGGGGTGGTAGATCGCCTGAGCAAGGCGTCGCAGAACGAGATCATCAACATCGCCACGCTGTTTCTGGGGCTGGCGGTGGGCAGCACGATGACCGCGAAGAGTTTCCTCAACGCGGACACGCTCAAGATCCTGGGACTGGGCCTGGTCGCTTTTGGGCTGGACACGGCCGCCGGGGTGTTGTTCGGCAAATTCCTGTACCGCGTCTCCGGGAAGAAAATCAACCCGCTGGTCGGCGCGGCGGGTATCAGCGCCTTCCCGATGGCCGGGCGGCTGGTGCAGAAGCTGGCGAACGATGAGGATTACTCCAACTTCGTGTTGATGCACGCCATGGGCGCCAACACTGCCGGGCAACTGGGGTCCGTCATTGCGGGCGGCGTGCTCCTCACGCTGGTGTTGCCGATGGTGGGGCTGTAAACGAGCTGAGGCGCAGGGGAGCGGCGGAGATAGGGAGAGTCCACTTCACCCTCCATCCCTCATTACCCATCGCTCCTGACTCTTGCCCCCTACGCTCACTCGCCTTTTCGCTTTATCGCTTATTCGCTTTATCGCTCACTCGCATTGGAAAGGAGAGCTTGCATGGCTAAAGGGTTGGTTGTGATGGATACGGATCGGTGCAAGGGCTGCGGTCTTTGCACTCACGTCTGTCCCGTGAAGATTTTAGCCCTTTCGTCGGACATCTTCAACGTGCAAGGGTATCATCCCATCACGGTGACAGACATGGAAAAGTGCACCGGCTGCGGTTCGTGCGCCATGATTTGCCCCGATGTCGTCTTTACCGTCTACCGCGAGCGCCGCGTCCGCGCGGCAGCCGCCAGGGAATAGGAGGGAGCCATGGCTAAAGAACTGCTCAAAGGCAACGAAGCTTTTGCCGAGGCTGCAATCCGCTATGGGCTGGAGGCCTACTTCGGTTACCCCATCACCCCGCAGAGCGAGGCGCTGGAGCATCTGGCGCGCCGCATGGTGGAGGAGAACCGCGTCTTCATCCAGGCGGAAAGCGAGCTTGGCGCGATCAACATGGTCTATGGCGCCGCCTGCTGCGGCGTTCGGACGATGGCGTCTACTTCCGGGCCGGGCTTCAGCCTCATGGAAGAGGGACTCTCGTACATCGCCGGTTCCGAAGTGCCGGCAGTCGTCGTCAATATGCAGCGCGGCGGTCCGGGCCTGGGCAACATTCAGCCCTCGCAGAGCGACTATTTTCTCATGACCAAGAGCGCAGGGCATGGCGACTTTCATCCCCTCGTGCTGGCGCCGGCCAGCGTGCAGGAGCTCATTGATATGATGGGGCTGGCCTTCGACCTGGCGGAGAAATACCGCACGCTCGTCCTCGTCGCCGGCGATGGCAGTCTGGGGCAGATGATGGAATCTGCCGAACTGCCGCCGATGCAGCCCTTCCCGCGCCCCCGCCCCGACTGGGCCGTGTCTGGCGCCAAAGGTCGCAAGCCGCACATCATCACCTCACTCGACCTTTCGCCCGAAGGGTTGGAGCGCATCAACCTGCGTTTGCAGGCCAAACTGGCGGAGATCCAGCAGCACGAGATCCGCTGGAAGGAGTATGAGACGGCCGATGCGGAGATCCTGTTGGTGGCCTATGGCACTACGGGGCGCATTTGCCTCTCGGCAATGCGCGAAGCGCGCAAGCAAGGGCTCAAGGTGGGGCTCTTCCGCCCCCAGACGTTGTGGCCCTTCCCGGCGGCGCGGTTGCATGAGCTGGCCGGGCAGACGCGCGCGATGCTGGTGGCGGAGATGAACGCCGGGCAGATGGTGGAGGATGTGCGCCTGGCGGTCGCCGGTCAGACACCCGTCCATTTCTATGGGCGATTGGGCGGCATCGTTCCGCTGAGCGATGAAATCCTGGCAGAGGTGAAGAAACTATGAGCGCCATTCCGGAGACGATGGAACTGATTTACCAGTATCCCGACTCGCTGACCAGGGCAAACACGCATTACTGCCCCGGCTGCACCCACGGCGTGATCCACCGCCTGGTGGCTGAGGTGTTGGACGAGTTGGGCGTGCGCGAGCAGACGATTGGCGTCGCGCCGGTCGGCTGCGCGGTGCTGGCCTATAACTATTTCAACATGGACTTTGTGGAGGCGCCGCACGGGCGCGCCCCGGCCATGGCGACGGGCATCAAACGCACCAACCCCGATAAGGTCGTCTTCACCTATCAGGGCGACGGAGATCTGGCCGCCATCGGCACCAACGAGATCCTCCACGCGGCGCATCGCGGCGAGCACATCACTACCATTTTCGTCAACAATGCCATCTACGGCATGACGGGCGGACAGATGGCGCCGACGACGCTGCCGGGACAGAAGACGACGTCCAGCCCGTTCGGGCGCGACCCCAAAATCGCGGGCATGCCGGTGCACATCAGCGAGATCATGGCGGTGATCCCCGGCGTCGTCTACGCCACGCGCCAGGCGACGTTGGACCTGGCCGGGATCAACAAGACCAGGAAGGCCATCAAGCGGGCTTTCCTGGCGCAACTGCAAGGGCTGGGCTTC
>JAAZNO010000134.1 GCA_012798275.1 Chloroflexota bacterium | reverse complement strand
TCTTCCGCCGGGGCGCCTTCAGCGACGATCCCTGCTGCCGGAGCCTGCGGGGGACGCAATTCCGCCAGCCAATCGGGCAGAGCTTCTTCGCCGAATTCCTCTTCCGAGGGGCGAGGCGGGATGGCGGTGGGACCGGCAGGTTGCAGGGAGCGCAACCAATCGGGGATTTCTTCCTCAGCGGTCGGCCCCAAAACGGCTTCTGCTGCAGGCGGTGCGGGTTCAGGCGCGACCGGGGATTGGGTCGGTTGTAGCCAGCTCGCCAGATCTTCATAGCTGATGGTGCTTTCAGGTTCGGCGACTTCTGCTTCCGCCGGTTCTTCTGGAGTTTCGCCTCCGGCGAGCTCTTCCAGCGGGGTCAGCTCGCGCAGCCAATCGGGAATCTCGATCTGCGATTCGAGGCTGGCGGTCACATCTACCAGCTGCATTTCAGCCTGGCTCATCTGCGGCAAGGCCTCGGAGATGCCGACAGAGACGGAGGCGGCTTCGAGGTCGTGGAACCAGCGGGTTTTTTGATCTACGTCGAGAGCGGCGGGATCGTAGAGCAGGCGTTCGATGGTTTTGGTCGTCCTGGGCCAGGGGCTGCTGCTGCCGAAGAGGGCCTCCGCGACCTGATTCTCGGGGTCTACTTCCTGGGCGCGTTGCAGATACCGGCCTCCACTTTCCTGTCCGCTGTTTTGCAGCAGCGTTCCCAGAAGCAAGTTGGCTTTCAGGCAATAAGGAAAGACGTCCAGGATTCTCTGGCATTGCTCAGCCGCCAGCACGATTTGATCATCGCGCCAGTAGGCTTCGGCGAGGGCCACTTGCAGGTCCACCCGGTCGGGGTTTTCGGCGACGAGCGTGCGGAATTCTTCAACGGCGCGGTTGAACAGGCCGCCGCGCAGGTAGAGTCGCGCCAGGCCTGCCCGGCTCATGGGGATGTGGTCCGGCGTGACGCCGCTGTCCTGGCCCATGAGGCGGCAGAGCTCATCATGGATGGCTTCATCGCCCGGAGCCAGGTCAAAGGCCTGTTGCAGATTCCAGATCGCCGCTTGCAGCTGCCCATGACGCTCGTGAGCGAGCCCCAGGCCGATGCGGGCCAGGAAATGCTCGGGGTCGGCGTTGAGCACCCGGCGAAACATGTCCACGGCGAGGTCGGGCAGTTCTGCTTCGAGCAGCATTTTTCCCAGCAGGTAGTAGGCGCCCAGGTAGCGAGGATATTGGCCCAAAATGTGTCGAAGGTGGGCCAACGCTTCCAGATACCGCGCCTCTTCGATCATCTGGTCAATTTCATTCTCATAGGCCTGTAAGGCAACTTCAGCCACGATGTCCTCCTCATCCGTGGTTTGGGAGGGTGTTCATGAACACGCGATTTCATCCTCTGGGTCGTTGTATCTTCATTATGCTACGTTTTGATGGAAAAGTCAACGGGTTTCTTACCTGGGTGAGAAAGTGCCAGGTCAGAGCCGTGCCGTTCCTGGGCCTGGCGGAAAGCGTGTCCGCTCAAACGGGTCGGGGCGCCAGGGTTCACAAGCCCTGCAGCGCCAGGCTCAGCGCGGCGGCCCACGACAGCAATTTGAATTCCCCCGCGCTGAGGGCGGCTTCGACTTCCGCGCGGCTGAGGAGCAGCAGGCGTTGCTCTTCCAGGTCGTCGGCATGGATTTCGGCCACGGGCGCGGCCTCTTGGGCGAGGAAGAGATGCGCATGGCCCGCGCCCCGATTGCCGTCTACGGCATACCTGCCCAGGGAGCGCCAGGTCGGCGCGGCGTAACCGGTTTCCTCCAACAGCTCACGTTGCGCGGCGGTTAAGGGGGCCTCGCCCGGCTCCAGGTAGCCGCCTACCACAGCGAGCGAGGTCCCGCCGAGGGCGTATTTGGTTTGCTCGAAGCACAGAAAGCGGCCCTCGACCGTCACTGCGACGACGTTGACGTAGTCCGGCGTGATGATCCAGGGCCACTCCTCGATGATGCGCCCATCCGGCAGCGCGACAGTGTGGCTTTCAACGGTGAGAAAACGTCCGCAGTGTAGGACCGTCCGTCGCGCGAGAGTTTTCCAGGGCTGCATGGTTAGAAGGGGCGGGCGGCAATCCCTGAGAGGTAGCCGAAGCGCGCCTTGAATTGTTCCGTCGTGAGATTCGTCTGCGCGGCCATCCGTTTCCATAGCTCTTCGTCGTCGGCATGCTGGGGCTTGAGCCGGATCTGGAATCGCAGCGAGGATTGATAGGCAAAGGAATCAATTCTCACCTTGCGGACCTGCGTGCGGCCAGTTTCTGGGTCCATCATGCTTTCAAAGGGCAGGGGGATGATGCGGTCGTCCGCCAGGGCGATGATGGCGTCGGTGCCGCCGTCCAGCAGGAAATCCACAGCGGCTTCGCCGAGGCTGCGGGTGTAATCAATGTCATAGGCGATGGGCGGGGCGCAGCGCATCTCGTAGCCCAGGTCGAGGTTGACGATGTTGACGTTGATGCCCAATTCCTTGAGTTGGTCGCGCAGCGTACGTTTGACGATGTCGGAGAAGTTGATTTCGGAGAGGCGAATGTGGCCGTGCGCGTCGCGCTCCACGGTTTTGAGATCCTTCAGGTCGTCTGGCTCGATCTCTTCGATGACGCCTTCAGCCACCAGGGCCACACCGTAGGGCTTGCCATCCACCAGGCGCATGATCAGGGAGGTAGCCAGGATGTCCACCACCTCTTGCAGGCGGATCCGCCGGCCTTCCCATTCTTCGGGGATCAGGGTGAGGGTGGCCCCGGAGCCCTTGCCGATGCCCATGGCCAGGTGCCCGGCTTTACGGCCCATGGTGACGACCAGGAACCAGCGCTGCCCGGTGAGGGCGTCTTCCATGATGTTCATCATCACGCGCGCGCCTACCTCGCGGGCGGTCTCGTAACCAAAGGTCGGGACGCCATAGGGCAGCGGGACGTCGTTGTCAATGGTTTTGGGGACATGGACGACCTGGAGGGAGGCGCCTCGCTGTTCGCGGGCGAATTGCGCGACTTTGTAAGCGGAGAAGGCCGTGTCATCTCCGCCGATAGAAACCAGATAGCTCACGCCGGCATCAAGCAGGGTTTGGACGGTATTGCGCATGGCTTCGGGCGAGGCGGTGGGATTGGTGCGGGCGGTGTGGAGGATCGAGCCGCCGCGCAGATGGATCCGGCTGACGTCTTGAATGGTCAAGGGCAGGGCCTTGAGTTCGCCTTTTACCAGATGCGTATACCCATCGAGGATGCCGAACACTTCGAGCCCCTCGTTGATGGCCTCGATGGTCACGGAATGAATGACTCCATTGATACCGGGAGCGGGGCCACCGCCGACGATGATGGCTAGTTTTTTGTGATTTTCTTGTGTGATCATAATGTCTCCTTAGTTTAAAAAAGACTCCATGACTCCAACGCCTTGTTTGTTGGGTACCGGCTCGCAGGCGGATTGCAGCCTCAGGCAAGTCCCTCTATACATTATAAAGGTTTTGTCGGTTTTTCAAGTGTGGGCAGGCGGGCGCAATTTGTCCAGGGGGACAAATTGATTACAATCAGGGGGAAAGCGATTGAAGGACTGCCGCGTGTCACGTGATTTGATTGTCCGCACCAAACTCATACCGCCATTGCTGCATCGGCGCATTTTGGAGCGTCCGCGCGTTTTGAATCGGCTGCGTGAAGCGCTCGATTACCGCCTGACCATTGTGCAGGCGGGGACGGGGTATGGCAAGAGCACGGCCCTGGCCGGGCTGGCGCAGACGGGGATGACCCTCGCCTGGTATCACCTCGAACGTGAGGACGCCGATCCCTCGGTGTTCTTGCCGCGCCTCTTCTACAGCTTCCGTGAAGCGCTTCCCAACCTCGCCGACACGCCCCTGGCCGTGTTGGAGGGCTTCGAGGGGCGCACTTTGGACGCCGGCGCGGCATTTGTAGATGTGCTGCTCAATGCCCTCGTCGAAGAGGGACGCACGCCGGTCGTGCTGGTGCTCGATGATGCGCATCGGTTGCACGAGGCGCGAGGCCTGCTGGCGGTGCTGGATCGCCTCATCGCCTATGCGCCGGCGCGTTTGCACGTGATCCTCTCCACGCGCTATCCGCCGGAATTGCCTTCCTTGCTCGCGTGGCGCGTCAAGGGCGAGGTGTTGGAGCTCGGGCAGGCGGAGCTCGCGTTCACGGCGGAGGAGATCGCGGCGCTGTTCCGTGAAAAGTACGACCAGCAGCTGTCACCAGAAGTGCTGGAGGCCATCCTCGCCAAGACCGAGGGCTGGGCGATCGCTTTGCAATTGCTGTGGCAGGGATTGCGCAGTGGCGCCGTCACCGCTCTGCCGCAGGCGCTGGCGCGACTTTCGGGACCGGATCAACAGCTCTTTGCCTATCTGGCGCAGGAGATTTTGGAGCAGCAGCCCGCCGAATTGCGGGCCTTCCTGCGCATGACGGCGGTGTTGCGGGTGATGAGTGCGCCGATCTGCGACTGTCTCCGCGGCGCGAACGATAGCGTGCAGTTGTTGCGCGTGTTGTTGGAGAATAACTTGCTGGTGGTGGACCTGGGGGACGGGCAGTACCGCTATCACCATCTCTTCCGCGAATTTCTCTTGCAGCGGCTGGAAAAGCCGGAGGTGCAGGCCTATCACCGCCAGGCGGCGGCGTGCTTCCGCCAGAACGGCGACCTGGAGCAGGCGGTCGAGCATCTGCTGGCGGCGGCGGCGTATGAAGAGGCGGCGACGGCGCTCGACACGTTGGGATATACGTTGGTGCGCGCCGGGCGGCTGGACATGCTCCTGGAATGGCTCAACGCGCTGCCGCCGGCCCTGTTGGAACTCCATCCGCGCCTGCTGGCGTATTGGGGGGACGTGGCCCGCTTGCGCAGCCGGTTCAACGAGGCCCTGGGCTGGTATCGGCAGGCGGAGCAGCGAGCGCGCCAGCTGGGTGACGCCGGCGCTGTCGGGCAGGCATTGCGCGGGCAAGCGCGCGTGTACCTCGACACGGTGAATCCCAGCCAGGCGGAGAGCATCCTGCAAGAGGCGCTGCGCTTCTCCGATGGGCAGGGAGACCGTGAAGCGCGCGCCAATTTGCTGGAGCTGCTGGCCGAAAATCGCCTGAATCTGGGACGGCCTGAGGAAGCTCAGGCCTTGCAGGCGCAGGCGCGGGCTTTGCGCGAGGAAGGTCCCGATGAGGCGGAGCTGGCGGTGCGGGTGATGCTGCGCACGGGGCGATTGGCGCAGGCGCGGCAGGTCCTGGAGCAGCAAGTCAAGAATGAACGTCAGCAGCCCGTCCAGCGTCCGCGGGCGCATCGGGAATCGCTGCTGCTGCTGTCGCTGATCTTGTCGCTCCAGGGCGAGGGGGAAGCGGCCTACCGGTATGCCGTGGAGGGCACGGAACGGGGGCGCGCGTTGCACTCCCCCTTCGTCACCGCCGTCGGCTACATCCGGCAGGGGCACGCCTGGCTGCTCCTCAATGATCCGCACAGTTACGACGAAGCCTGCCAGGGGTATCGGGAAGCCATCCGTTGGAGCGAGATGCTGGCCGTGCCGCGCTTGCAGGTGGAGGCGTATTGGGGTCTGACGCGGGCGCACGGTTTTCAGGGGCTGCTCGATGGCGCCGAACGGGCGGCCGCGCAGGGCATTTCTCTCGCCGAACAGGCGGGCGATGCCTGGATTGCGGGGCTGATTCGCGTCTCGTTGGGGGCCACGTATGTGTTGGCGCGGAAGAAGGACCTGGCGACGGAGTGGCTGGCGCAGGCGTTGGGCACCTTCCATGAATGCGCCGACATGTATGGACAGGCGGTCACGCGCCTGTGGCAGTGTTTGCTGTGGTCGGAGTTGACGGAGACCGCGCGCCTGAAGCGCGGCCTGGAAGGGTTTCTGGAGCTGCTCCAGGAGCAGCATTACGAGATGTTGTTGACCCGGCAGACGTTGTTGGGGCCGCGCGACCCGCGGCGGGTGATTCCCCTCTTGCTCTACGCGCG
>JAAZNO010000695.1 GCA_012798275.1 Chloroflexota bacterium | reverse complement strand
TGGCGCCACAATGCAGCACCGTATCCAATTCGAGATGGCCCGGTTCAGTAGTGTTCCAGGGAATCGGGCGGGCGGGAACCGCCCGCTGTAAGGTATTGAGGCGCGCCGCGGCGGCGCGCCGGCGGTTTGCCGGTGTGGCCTACTGCCGGAGATGGCGATGCAAGGTAGAAACACTCATCTGTTGCAAGTCCTGCCGCACTTGCGGCGTCAAGGTCAATTCCCCAGCCCGCTCCAGGGCCTGCGCCGTGGGCCAGAGCACTGCCTGGAGCCGTTCGGCCCCGGTATAGTTCTGAGCTTCCCAGAGCACCTGCAGGGCCGCATCGGTCGCCGCCGCGTAACTGTTATGGCGTTGCTGTTGGCGCGCCTGACGCTTAGGCGGGTGCTGCAGCAACTCGATGAGATGGTTGCGGGTAAGACCCGTCACGGCCATCATTTCATCCAGCAAGCAGTTCTTCTCGGGTTTGGTTGCCCGGCAATAGCACTCATATTGAATCTGCAAATAGGCATAGCGTTCGTCAATCGTCATACAGGAAGTGCTTTTTGCCATGGATCCTTTTCCTTTCAAACTCGGATTATCATTTGACACAACCATTCTACCATACTCGGATTTTACGTGACAGAACGCGCTCTATTGACATTATGACAATAGATACTATACTAGCCATAGAGGTGGAATATGCGTAATCGAGGGCGACAGTGTGGTGGACGTGGCTGCAATCGCCGGATGGGACAATTTCTGGATCCGGCGTTGTTACTGCTGTTGAAACAGGCGCCGGCTCACGGCTATACCTTTCTGAGCCGCATGGCTGAATTCGGACTCGAGTTCCTGGCGCCCACCGTAATCTATCGTGCGTTGCGTGAGATGGAGGAGCAGGGGTGGGTTAGCTCCACATGGGATGAGGAAGCCACGCAAGGTCCGCCGCGCCGGATTTATGCGCTCACCGCCTTGGGACAGGATGTGCTGCGCTGCTGCGTGGCACAGCTGTACGACATGCGTCAGGTGCTCGAGTATTTTCTGATGTTGTATGCCGAGCTCACAGAAGACGACGAACCGGACGCACTTAAGGTGCAACCTATCAACGAGGAGGCTATCATGCGACTGGCGGTTCCCGCCCTTGGTGCCGATCTTGACGCACCCACTAGCCCAGTTTTTGGACGCTGTCAGACCTTCATTTTGGTCAATCCTGAAACCCTGGAGTTCGAGGTTCTGCCCAACCCGGCGCATGATGCTTCCGGTGGGGCGGGGGTGCAATCCGCGCAGCTGGTGTTACAGCATGGCGCTGAAGCAGTGCTCGCACGGAGTCTGGGACCAAAAGCCTTTAGCCTGATCCAGTCAGCGGGTGTGCCCATCTATGTGCTGGAAGGCGCCACCGTACGCGAGGCAGTCAGAGCTTTTCAGGCGAAACGATTGATCAGGCTCTAGGTCTCGCTATTACTTGTGCAGTTATTGGGTGTGTGAAACCAATCTTTTTGGAGGACCAGGTATGACGAAAATCGCGATTGGCGTATTGGATGCTAACGGACTGGAGGCGCAGGTCAGCCCACATTTCGGGCGCTGTCCGTATTTTGCCCTGGCGGATGTGGAGGGCAAGGAAGTGCTCGGCGTGGAAATGATCTCCAACCCCTTTTACCCCAACCACGAACCGGGGCAAATCCCCGAGTTCATTCACCGACAGGGAGCGCAGGTGATGCTCGCCGGTGGGATGGGCGGGCGCGCGGTCGCTTTCTTCCGCGAGTACGGCGTTGAACCGGCGACGGGCGCGGCGGGGACGGTGCGGGAGTCACTCGAACGCTATCTCGGTGGCGGGTTGAACGGTGCCTCGCCCTGTGACGAGAGCGTTGAGCACGGGCACGGTTAAGTTTCAAAGGAGACTAAAGCTCCCATGTACGAGTCATACCTGCCCATATGCGGTGTGGCTGGTTCCGGAATGAGGCAGCGATGATACTCGCGATCGCCAGCGGCAAAGGTGGCACAGGCAAGACCACCGTAGCGGTGAGTCTAGCCCTGAGCCTGGCAGAATGGCACCCGCTCTTTCTCGACTGCGATGTGGAGGAGCCGAATGCGGCGCTCTTTCTGCGTCCGGAGCTTACCGAGAGCCGGAAGGTAGGGCAACTGATTCCTGTGGTGGATGAGGAGCACTGCACACACTGCGGGCGTTGCGCCAAAGTCTGCGAATATCACGCCATTGCCGTTATCGGCACGCAAGTGCTGGTGTTCCCAGAGTTGTGTCACGGCTGCGGCAGTTGCATGCGACAATGCCCCGAGAATGCCATCCATGAAGAACTTAATGTGCTGGGAACATTGGAACAGGGCTGGGCTGGCACAGTGGAATTTGCCCAGGGGATGCTTAACGTGGGCGAGGCGCTGGCGGTGCCGGTAATCCGGCAGCTCAAGCAGTGGGCGATCCCACCTGAGGGTAGCAACCGCCCGGTGATCCTCGACGCACCGCCGGGCGCAGCCTGTCCGGTGGTGGAGACGCTGCGCGGGGCAGATGCTGTGCTCCTTGTCACCGAGCCGACGCCCTTCGGTCTGCACGATTTGCGCGCGGCGGTGCAGGTTAGTCGCGAGGTAGAAGCATCCCGTGGCATGTCTCTGCCCATCGCCGTCGTCATCAACCGCGCCGGTGTGGGCGATGCGGGTGTAGAGGCTTACTGCGCTGCCGAGGGCCTCCCGATCCTGCTGCGTATCCCATTGGAACGCGCCATTGCCGAGGGC
>JAAZNO010000133.1 GCA_012798275.1 Chloroflexota bacterium | reverse complement strand
CGTATCCGGCGCTGCTCTGCCGACGAGTCACGGAGCGGCGGATGAAACCGCTGCGACTGGTCCTGGCGACCCACAATCACGGGAAGCGCCGTGAGTGGCAGGCGCTGCTGGAGGGGTTGCCGGTCACCCTCGTCCTGCCCGATGAGCTGGGCCTGAGCGAGCTGGTGGAGGAAACGGGGCGCACCTATCTTGAAAATGCGCTGCTCAAGGCGCGGACGTTGGCGGCGGCGTCGGGACTGCCGGCGTTGGCGGATGATTCGGGCCTGGAAGTCGAGGCGCTCGAGGGGGCGCCGGGCCTGCATTCGGCGCGGTACATCCTCGGCGGCGATGAGGTGCGTTACCGGGCGTTGCTCCGGGCGCTGGAAGGCGTCCCGCCAGAGCGGCGCGGCGCGCGTTTTCGCTGCGTCGCCGCGCTGGTGCTGCCCGACGGGCGGGAATTCCACACCGAGGGTGTGTGCGAGGGCGTGATCCAGACAGCGCCGTCGGGGGAAGGCGGCTTCGGCTATGATCCCGTCTTTTTCCTGCCGGAGCAGGGTTGTACGATGGCGGAGCTCTCCTTCGAGGCGAAGAACCGCATCAGCCATCGGGCGCGGGCGGCGCAGGCCATGCGCCGGGTGTTGGAGCAGCTATAGGGCCGGTCGTGCCGCTAAAGCGGCTTTTTGGAAGGGATTTTTGTGGTGGAGAAAGTCCGCTACAAAAATCCCTTTTTTATCCCCGGCCTTCAGGCCACAGTTCTGCCACAGGAGATCAAAGGTGACGGCCCCGGTTCTGTGGACAGCCCGGCGGTCATTGCTAACCTTGCCGCGTGTGTTAGAATAGCACCGAGTTTATCAGAAATGAGGGTAACGGTATGCCTGATTTGAATCTGTCGCCGTCAACGTCATTGGCGAATGTGGTCTTGAACCTGACTGTGGGGTTGATCCTGGCGCTCGTCGTCGCCTGGTATTATGAACATTACGGGCAATCCCTTTCCAATCGGCGCAAGTTCGCGCAGCTGCTGCCGGTGTTGACGCTGACGACGGCGCTCATCATCACCATCGTCAAGTCCTCGCTGGCGCTCTCGCTGGGATTGGTGGGCGCGTTGTCCATCGTGCGCTTCCGCACCGCGATCAAAGAGCCCGAAGAGCTGCTGTTCCTCTTCATCGCCATCACGATTGGGCTGGGCGTGGGCGCCGATCAACGGTGGCCGACCGTCGTCGGCGTGCTGCTGCTTCTGGCCTACATGGCGATCCGCCTGCTGGTGCGACGTCGCCCGGCGCCGAGCAATCTGTACCTGAATGTGCTCCTTCACGAGGGGGCGGAGGAATCGTCGCTCTTCCAGCAGGTGAACGAACGCCTGTTGGCGCACGTGCCCGCCCTCGATTTCCGGCGCCTCGACAGCCGCGATGGGATGTTGCAGCTGACGTACTTCATCGAATGCGAGGACCCGCAGACGCTCGACGCCCTGATCACCGACCTCAAGCGTCATCTGCCGGTCGCTGAAGTGAGCTTCATCCAGCAGGAACAGGTATTGGGGGGCTAAGTGCGGGTTCAACATTCCGGTCGCACCTCTACTTCTACGGCGAGGTTGAACACCCTTCCTCTGTTGCTGGGGCTGATCTTTCTGGCGGCTTTTGGGCTGGGATACCTGGCCCGGCAACAGCAGTGGGGCGAGGTGATGGTCGCCGGGGCCCAGGCGTGGGCGCGCTCTCCAAAGGCCGCGTTGACCGCCTGGCGGGCGCGGCAGCAGCTTCCGACACTCACCGTAGACCTCCGTTTTGCCGATTATGAGCAGCTCTCTTCCGCCCGTGAGCGCGCTTTGCAGCAAGGCGTGTACGTCCCCCTGTCTGAGGAAGCAGTCACGGCGACTGTCACCTTTGCCGATGCAGGGGGGCAGGTCGCCGCTGAATTGCGCCTGTCGGGCGGCGCGGCCCAGGGGGCCGCTGACGCGGGCTGGACTTTGGAGCTGCGTCCGGCCGGCGCGCGCGCCTGGCGGCGGCTGACGCCCGTCGTGGACGCAGCGCTCGCGTGGCGGCAATGGGGCTATCTGGAGACGCTGCGTCGGAATGGTTTCGCGGCGGCGACGTTGGAACCGGTGCGGCTCACCGTCAACGGCAGCTCGTGGGGGCTGTACCTGCTGGAGACGCCGGCGACGGAAGCGCTGACGGTCGGTTTCGACGCGCGCGCGGCCTGGCAGGCGTTGGCGGAGGGCGAGGTGCTCGCCGATGGCGGGTTTCGCTACGCCGCGCCGGCGGTGAGCGCTGCCGACGATCCCGCCGCGCCGGCTGCCTGGGCGACCCTGGACGCGGCACTTGAGAGCGAGCGCGCCCTTTCGAGCGTGACCGATGCCGAGGCCTTGGGGCGCTTCGTGGCGTTGACCATGCTGTGGACGGGGGCGCCGGCCCCCGATTGGGCCAGTCTCCGCTGGAGCTATGACTCCGCGACGGGGCAGCTCGCGCCGCTGGGAAGCGCTCAGCCCGCCGACATAGCGCCCCTCCCCGAAGCCTTCTTCGACGATCCTGCGGTGCAGACAGCCATCGCCCGGGCGCTCATGGCCTATAGCCAGCCGGACTTCCTGGAGACGCTCCGCGGTGAATTCGGCGCTGACCTCGACGTGCAGGGGTACGTACTTGGCGGCGCGCCCCGGCCCGGCGGCGATCCCTGGCAGGCGCTGACGGCGCATCAACGCGCGATGCGCGCTCGCGTGGCGCCGGAGCATCCCCTGCGGGCGATGCTGGAGCCGGCGGGGGAGGATTTCGTGCTGCGCCTGACCTCTCTCCAGCCGTTTCCGCTGGAGGTGACGGGGCTGGACGTCGGCGGCGTGGCCCGGCGCGTCCTCGATCCCGCGTGGGTACGTTCCCAGGATCGTGCGCTCTTGCTGAAGGCTGAAAATGCCCTGGTGTTGCGCGCCATGGAGGGGGGGAGTCCTCAAACCGTGGAGCTGCTTCTTCCCCGTGAGGCACTCGCTCCCGGCGGCGAGCTGGCGTTGTTCTGCCGTGTGTGGGACGCCGACGCGCCGGAGGGGCGTGTGGCGGTGCTCGAGACCCTGCCGCTTTTCGAGGAGACGCCATGATCCCCCGCTATGAGTTCAAAATTCCCTGCGCCGCCTCGCTGCTGCCGCAGATCGAGGCCTGGGTGTGGCTGCATCCGGCGCACTGGCGGGTCGCCT
>JAAZNO010000694.1 GCA_012798275.1 Chloroflexota bacterium | reverse complement strand
TGGATTTTAGATTTTGGATCAGCTGGACGCCTTGAGCTTGAGTTCCACGCCGCTGGCCCGATACTGCAGCGTCTTCTTGATCAATTCTACCACATAAGCCCCCGCCTCCAGGGGATTGGTCCCGCCGTGATAGGTGATCATGCAGACCACGTCACGCTCCGCGTCCGTTTTACCGGGGCCGGGCCGATAGCCCAGATAAGCGCTCAGTGCATCCGCTACCCCCAGTCCAGGCCGCTCGCCCAGCAAAATCACCCCCACGTCCGCGCCGATGATCTCGTTGACATCGTTGATCACGCCAACGCGGGCATATTGGATGAAGAAGGGCGTCCCCAGACTGATGCCGGCACTCTTGAGGCCCTGCTCAATGACGGGGTAGATCTCCGGCACGTTGTTGTTGACCGCCGCAGCGCTCAGGCCATCGCCGATGACGACCTGCACCTGCGGCTTTTTGACGCAACGCTCTGCGATGATCTTCTTGGCTTCAGCGGAGAGCTTGCGGCCCAGGTCGGGACGCAACAGGTATTCGTCGCGGTCGGCGACTTGGGTTTGAACCTTGAACAGGTGCAGCTTCTCCAATACTTCCGGGGCGACCTCGCCGTAGATGGCGTCTTGCGTGACTCCATAATCGGATTGGAACAGCAGCAGCGCGCGGGTACGCGGGCGCGGGCCAGCGCGTCCCACCCCCAGGCGCGCCGTCGTCGTCGCGCACAGATTGCGCAGGCCCTCCAGGTCCTGGGGATGTTCTACCCCGAGCGCGCGGCGATATTCCGGCAAGGTGGGGTCCGGCAGGTCAATGACCGGCTCCGCGCCGGCCGGCCTTCCCGCCGGGGCTGCCGTCGGCGCCGCCGCAACGGCCATGCCGCCCTGTTTGCGCAGCTCGGCAAGCACGGCCTGCACGATGGCCTCAATATCGAAATTCGCCTGATCCACGTCCCCTCTCACCGCAAGAAAAAAGAGGCATCCCCCGCTTTGGCGGTCAACACGCCGTCCTTCATCAGGCCGATGTCTTCCAGCCACGCCTCGAATTCAGGCAACGGACGGAGTCCCAGCAGCTGGCGCAGCGTGGCCGTGTCGTGATAGCTGGTGGACTGATAGCTCAGCATCACGTCATCGCCCATGGGCACGCCCATGAAGTAATTGCAGCCGGCCGCCGTCAACAACACCGCCAGGTTCTCGATGTCATTCTGGGTGGCGCGAGCGTGATTGGTGTAGCAGGCATCGCATCCCATGGGAATGCCGGTCAGCTTGCCCATGAAGTGATCTTCCAACCCGGCGCGGGTGATCTGGACCGCATCGTAGAGATATTCCGGGCCGATAAACCCCACCACGGTGTTCACCTGAAAGGGCGCATAGCGCTTCGCCAGGCCGTAGATGCGCGCCTCCAGGGTCAGCTGATCGGCGCCGTCATGCGCCTCGGCGGAAAGCGCGCTTCCCTGCCCGGTCTCAAAATACATGTAGTTAGGACCGGAGGAAACACAATATTTCTGCGCGAGGGCATAGGCCTCGTCCAACATGGCCACGTTGATGCCGAACGCCTCGTTAGCTTTCTGCGATCCGGCAAGGCTCTGAAAGACCAGCCCTACCGGCGCGCCGCGTCGCAGGGCTTCCATCTGAGTCGTCACGTGCGCCAGGATGCAATTCTGGGTCGGGATGCGCCATTTCTGGATGATCTCGTAGGTCATCTCCAGCAGCCGCATGACGCTATCCACCGAGTCATCCATGGGATTGATGCCGATGACGCTGTCGCCGGAGCCGTAGCTGAGGCCCTCGTAAATGGTGGCGCGGATGCCGGTCACGGAATCGGTCGGATGATTCGGCTGATTGCGGGAAGCCAGGGTGCCCTTCAACCCGATCGTGTTGTTCGCGTGCGCCGTGCAGCGGATCTTGCTGGCGCCGTAGATGAGATCGAGGTTCGACATCAATTTGGTCACGGCGGCGATCATTTCCGCCGTCAAGCCATTACTCACGCGCCGAATCATGTCGCCGGAGGTCGTGTCCGCCAACAGCCACTCGCGAAATTCGCCCACCGTCCAGCCCTTGATCTCGTTGTAGATCGTCTCGTTGACGCCATCCTGGATCACGCGCGTGACTTCGTCCACCTCATAGGGGATGACGGGATACCACCGCAGGACTTCCAACGGCACTTCAGCCAGGACATGGCGCGCCGCCATACGCTCAGCCACCGTCGCCGCCGCAATGCCGGCTTGCCGGTCACCCGATTTTTCCTCGTTGGCCCTGGCCAGCAATTCCTTGATGCTGCCGAATTCGTAGACTTTTCCGAAAAGTTGGGTGCGCAGGAGCATGACCGCCCTCAATCCCGTCACGAGTTATGGCTGAAAAACGGCGCCTCAGTGATAAAAAATCAGCGTCTTCACCGAAACCGGCACCACCCGTCCCCCCATGAGCGGCAGGCCGATGTCAATGAAGTCGCCCTCTCCCAATCCAATCTGATCCACGACGATCAACGGCAGGTCCGGTTGCAGCGCGTGGAGGCCCTG
>JAAZNO010000693.1 GCA_012798275.1 Chloroflexota bacterium | reverse complement strand
CGGGGGCCAGCCTGCGTGTAGGGCTCCCCCTCACCGCACCGCCCCAGACCGAGGCCTCACGGCATTACCGCCTGCGCTTCGACATGCTGCTCCATGAGGAGGGCCGCGCGGTAGGGTTCAGCACCCGCGAGCCGGAACGTCCCTGGCCCGTGTATACGGCCGACATCACGGTGATGCAGTTGCCTCACAAAGTGTACCTGCCCCTGGTGCAAAGGGACTGAAAAAATCCATTGGTTGTATAATACATGCTCACCCAGCAGTGTAGCGGCAACGTGAGGGTCCAGTCGCCTCATGAGCTTCACAAAGCGCCGCAGGGGATATAAAGGAGAAACGCATGAGCATCATTGAAGTCTCGCAGCTGACCAAGTACTACGGCAAGGCGCGCGGCATCGTGGACGTTTCCTTCGGCGTGGAAAAGGGCGAGATTTTCGGCTTCATCGGCCCCAATGGCGCGGGCAAGTCCACGACCATCCGCTTGCTGCTGTCGCTCATTCATCCCACCGGCGGCAAAGCCACCATCTTCGGCAAGGACGTGACCACACACGGGCCCGAAATTCGCCGCGACATCGGCTATCTGCCTTCGGAGGTCTATTACTACGAAGGGATGCGCGTCATTGACCTGCTCAAATATTCGGCCAGCTTCTACCCCGGCGATCATACACAGCGCATGCACGCGCTGGCCGAGACCATGGAACTGGAACTCAACCGCCGCATTAACGACCTTTCCTACGGCAACAAGAAAAAAGTCGGCATCGTTCAGGGCCTGTTGCACAGCCCCTCGGTGCTCTTTCTGGACGAACCCACCGCCGGCCTGGATCCCCTGATGCAGCGCAAGTTCTTCAATCTTATCCGCGAGGAGAACGCCCGTGGCGTGACGGTTTTCTTCTCCTCGCACATTCTGAGCGAAGTGCAGCGCCTCTGCAATCGCGTGGGAATCATCCGCGAGGGCCGCATCGTCGAGATTTCTGATATCCGCACGCTGCAACAAAACAACTACAAGAAAGTGCGTGTGAGCACCGACAGCACCGCCCCCGTCGTCTTCGACATGCCCGGTGTGACCCATGTCCAGGCAGAGAACGGTACGGTGCACTTCTTCTTTAAGGGCGACATTAACACCGTGCTGCAGCGCCTCAGCGCCCTCCGCGTGACCGATGTATCCATCGAGGAGCCGACGCTGGAAGAAATTTTCATGCACTATTACGAATAGGTGCAAACCATGAGTGCCAACATCTATCGCTATGAATTACACGTCCGACTGAAGTCCGTGCTGATCTGGTCTGCGGCGCTGGCATTTCTCATCCTCTTCTTCCTCTCGCTATTCCCGGCCTTCGCCGGGCAGGCCGCGCTGATGGACGAGATGCTGGCGCGTTTCCCGGCAGAGATGCGCGCCGCGTTCAACCTGGACAAGATGGATCTGGCAACCCTGCTGGGATATTTCAGCTTCACTTTCCTGTTTGTCCAGCTGTGTATGGCGATTCAGGCCAGCAATTACGGTTTCGGCTTGCTCTCCATCGAAGAAGCCGAATTGACCGCGGATTTTCTGTTGAGTAAGCCGGTAAGTCGTATCCAGGTGCTCACGAGCAAGTTGTTAGCCGCGGTGACCGGTCTGGTGCTTACCAATCTGGTGGTGTGGGTGAGCAGCTTCATCGCCATCAGCCTCTTCAAAGGGGAACGCGAGTACGAGCTGCAGACGCTGCTCCTACTGTTGTTCAGTGGCATCATCTTCCAGCTCTTCTTCCTGAGCGTGGGAATGGTCATCTCGCTGCTGGTCAGGCGTGTGCGCAATGTCACGCCCTATGGGCTGGGATTGGGTTTCGGCGCGTACCTGTTGAGCGCCTTCAGCGGCGTGATAAAAGACATCGTGCTGGAGCTGCTCACGCCCTTCAAGCAGTTTGACGTGACGTACATCGTCGCGCACGGGGCCTACGACATGCCGCTCGTGTGGCTCAACGTGGGGATCACCGTCGTCGCCCTGGCGGCCAGTTACTGGCTGTACCTGCATCGCGACATTCCGGCGGTTTCGTAGAAGCGTCATAAGGCAGGCAAACGATGAACATTTTTCTCCGTGAACTGAAAGCAAATTTCAAATCGCTGCTCATCTGGAGCGGCATCATCCTGCTGCTGATTGTGATCGCCGTGGGGAAATTCGCGGCCTTTGCCGGCGACCCCGAGATGCTAAAAATGCTGGATACTATGCCGCCGGCCTTGTTGGACACCTTCGGTATGCGCGCTTTCAACCTGACGACCCTGACCGGCTTCTACGGCGTGATGTTTATCTATTTCGGCCTGATGGGTGCCATCGCTGCCGCGTTGTGGGGCAGTGACAGCATCTCCAAGGAAGAGCGCGACAAAACGGTAGAGTTGGCGCTCGTGCTGCCGGTCTCACGCAGCCAGGTCGTTACCGCCAAAGCACTCGCCGCGTTGGTCAACTGCGTCGCTTTCGTCCTGATTACCTGGGGGATCTCGTTGATCGCAGTGCAATCATATACCCCCGATCCCGCCTTCTACAAGTTTCTGGCGCTCGAAATGCAGGCCATGCTCGCCATCGAAGTGGTCTTTCTCGCCGTTGGGTTGCTCTTGGGTTGCGGGCTCAAACACTACAAAATCGCCGGGCCGCTCATGGTTGGCATCATTCTGACCACCTATTTCATGTCGGTGGCCACGGCGCTGGACAAGCGGTTGGACTGGCTCAAATACTTGACGCCGTTCAAGTACTTCGACGCGGCGGGATTCCTCCAAAGTGGGAGACTGGAGAGGGGCTATTTGCTACTTACAGCAGGCATCGCTGCGGTCTGCGTGACCGCAGCATACCAGCTTTACCGCCGCCGCGATCTGTACATCTGAGATTCGTCCCCTGCGCTGCGGCCGACTCTGCTTTGGCTCTGGGGCGAAAATTACCGTCCGGTCTTCACCATGAACCCGCGGCCGTCGGACAGCACTTCGACGTCGCCGTGCTGATCGGTGCGATAGACGGCCACATCCAGCAACCGCGCCAGCACCTGCGGCGCCGGAGCGCCTCGGGTGTTGTCGCTGCCGACGCTGATCACGGCGGCAGCCGGCG
>JAAZNO010000132.1 GCA_012798275.1 Chloroflexota bacterium | reverse complement strand
GGAAAGGCGCGGTCAAGCTCCAACAACCGGCGCAACAGTCGGATTGGATTCAGCATGGCGCTCCGATTCGGCAAGTGGTGGGATGACTGTGACAGCAGGCGTCCTGCATCTGGCTGTCGCAGAGGTCCTCGCGCTTGTTTTAGCATAGCCTGCGAGCTTGTCAAGCTTCGTCAAGCTAAGGAAACTTTTACTTGTTCTGCTTCGTGGTACAATGGGTGCGGTCGCCAGGGGCGGAAATGTGGGAACATGGCTGAACGCAGAGACGCCATGTGTTGGCGCACAGCATGCAAGCATGAAAATGTAAGTCGTGAGGCGTGAGTTCGGCTGGGGATTCCATCTCCAGCCTGACACGAGCCAACCGCGCTTCAGCGCGGTGTTGGAGGACGTAGCAGCCCCGGGGGGTAAGGAATTTCTGATCTGATTCGTGAAATTCGTGCTTATTCGGGGCCCATTTGCGAAGGAGTTGCAACAACAGTTTATGGGGAATGGCACGCAGATTGTGATGGATGATTTGGACGCGCTGATGCAGATCTTGCCGCCGGAGCTGCAGGCGAGCCTGGCACAGCTGGGGCGCCGGGACGATTTGTTGGAAGTGATCCTGGACCTTGGCCGCGTGCCGACAGCGCGTTATACCGACGTGGAGGTCGTGCTGCGCGAGACAGAGGTGACGCAGGCGGAGCTCGCCGCGGTGGTGGAGTGGCTCGGCGATTTCGACGCGGACAACCGCGCCGGCATCGCCCGAACGTTGCACCGTATCGCGGCCATCCGCAACCGGCGGGGCGATATTGTCGGCCTGACCTGCCGCGTGGGACGGGCCGTCTACGGGACGATTGACATCATCAAGGACTTGATTGCCTCCGGCAAGAGCATTTTGCTCCTCGGACGCCCGGGCGTGGGCAAGACGACGATGCTGCGGGAGGCGGCGCGGGTCCTGGCGGAGAACAAGCGGGTGGTGATCGTGGACACCTCGAACGAGATCGGCGGCGATGGCGATATTCCCCATCCCGCGATCGGACGCGCCCGGCGGATGCAGGTGGCGCTGCCGACATTACAGCACGAGGTGATGATCGAAGCGGTCGAAAATCACAACCCCGAAGTGATCGTCATTGACGAAATCGGCCGGGAGCTGGAGGCAATGGCGGCGCGGACGATTGCCGAACGCGGGGTGCAGCTCATCGCGACGGCGCACGGCAACACATTGGACAATCTCCTCCTCAACCCCACGCTCTCCGACCTCGTGGGCGGCATCGAGAGCGTGACGCTCTCCGATGAAGAGGCGCGCCGGCGCGGCACGCAGAAGACCGTGTTGGAGCGGCGCGCCCCGCCAACTTTCGACATTCTCGTGGAAATTCAGGCGCGGCAGCAGGTGCTCGTGCATGAGGACGTCGCCGAATCCGTGGACAGCCTGCTGCGGGGACGTCCGCCGCGCGCGCAGTTGCGTTCGCGGGGCGAAAATGGCAACATCCACAAGGACGCCGTCACGGCGCATCTGACCGAAGCGGCCGTGGAACCGGTGGTGTCGCGGGCTTTGCCCGTGAGCCGCTCTGCGGAGGCGCGCCTGAAGACGCTCCACATCTTCCCCTACGGCATCGCCCGCAACCGGCTCGAACGCGCTGCGCAGATGTTGCAGGTGCCGGTGGAGATCGTGGAGGACCTCGGCTCGGCGGAGGTGCTTGTGACCACCAAGCAGCATTATCGGCAACGGCCCAAGATCGTGGCGGATGCGGAACGCCGCGGCGCGCCGGTCTACGTGTTGCGCGCCAACACGGCGGCGCAGATGGAATCCTTCCTGGCGGAGCTGTTCCACATCTCCCTGGAGGGCGACGAGGCGTTCGAGCGGGCGATGCGGGAGACCGAGGAGGCGATTCGGCGCATTGGAATGGGGGCGACGATGATTGACCTCGCGCCGCAAAATGCCTACATCCGTCGCTATCAGCATGAGATGGCGCGGGAGGCGCATCTGTCCTCCGAATCTTTCGGCAAAGATCCGTACCGGCATGTGCGGCTCTTGCAGGAGGAGTCCTAGATCCGTGGGAACGCTGGCGCGGGGGCTGTTCATCACCCTGGAGGGGCCTGACGGCAGCGGGAAGACCACGCAGGCGGCCCTGCTCTATGAGTGGCTGGCGGCGGAAGGGTACCCCGTGCTGCAGACCCGGGAACCCGGCGGCACCCGCATCGGCGAGCGCATTCGCGCCGTGTTGCACGATCCGGTGCACACGGAGATGGCCGCGCCGGCGGAAATCTTGCTCTACTCGGCGGCGCGAGCGCAGCTGGTGGCGGAGGTGATTCGTCCGGCACTGGCGGCGGGACAGCTCGTGCTCTGCGACCGGTATTTCGACAGCACGTATGCCTATCAGGGCTACGGACGCGGATTGCCGCTCGACGTCTTGCGCGAGATCACGCGCTTTGCGACCGGCGGGTTGGTCCCCGATGTGACATTCTATCTGGATTTGCCGCCGGCAGTGGGGCTGCAACGGCGGATTCAAGGGGGCGGCGAGATCAACCGCCTGGACCAGGAGACGCTGGCCTTCCATGAGCGGGTGCGGGCGGGCTACCTGGAGCTGTTGCAACAGGAGCCGCAGCGTTGGGTGCGTCTGGACGCGGGGGGCACGATCGAGGACGTTCAGGCAGCGTTGCGGGCGCAGCTCGCGTCGTGGCTCGCATGGCACCTCGCGCCGTCATTCTAACAGCATCATCTCAAAAGCGAGGTCGGCTTGTCTCAACCTCTACCTGACGAAAATCTGCTGCTGGTGAGTGACTTCCATCTTGGCGAGGGGTGGTTGCCGGAAGTGGGGGGCTATTCGCGGCGGGAGGACTTCTTCTACGATGCGGAATTCTTCGCGTTCTTGCGCTATCATCACGCGCAGAAAGAGGCCCCGCGATATGCCGGCAAACCGTGGCTGTTGATCCTCAACGGCGATACGTTTGATTTTGTCCAGGTGTGCAAATTGCCGCCCGAGGGGCCTGAACTCGAGGCCGTGTGTGGCGTTTCACGCCATGCGGAGCTGGGCCGGCAGAAACGGCGTTTCGGATTGGGTTCTACGGAAACGGAAAGCGTGTGGAAACTGCAGCAGATTGCGCAGGGTCATCCGCAGTTTTTCGCGGCTTTGGGCTGGTTCGTCGCGGTGGGAAACCGGGTGCTCTTCATCCGGGGCAATCATGACCCGGAGTTGCACTGGCCTCGAGTGCGGGCGGCGATCGGCGAAGAGATTCTGCGCGCGTATCTCGCCTACGCTGAGGGCGAGGTCGCGGCGCCGGCATTGACCTTGGAGATGCTTGCGGGACAAATCGCTTTCGAGCCGTGGTTCTACTATGACGGGCTTCGGCAGGTCTATGTCGAGCATGGCGGGCAATACGAACCGATCAACCATTTTTATGATAACCTCAATCCGGTGTTGCCCCATCGCCCGGAGCTGCTGGAGTATCCCTCTGGCCTGCTTTTGACGCGGTACGTGTACAATCGCCTGGAGAGCATTTATCCCTATTTGGATAACGTGCGTCCTGTCACCCGCGCGGTGGGGCGCATCTTGCAGGAAGATCCCCTCTCCGGGCTGGTGGTGGTGGCGCGGCTTTTTAGAGATACGGGCTGGGCCTTGCTGGAAATCCAGCGCAAACACCGTGAGACCCGTTCATTGCTGACCGCGCCGGCTCAACCGGAGGCGTCCCAGGGACTGCCGGCGGCGTTGCTGGAGGATCTCGCAGCTCTGGCGCAGGAGCAGGCGCGCTTTTCCTGGCAAGAGTGGGAACGCCTGGTGTTAGAGCAGGGCGGGCTGGTGGCCCTGGCGCTGTTGGCCGTGTACAGCGGCCTCAAGGC